>JBDTOV010000071.1:0-23795 GCA_039933035.1 Ginsengibacter sp.
TCCATCCAGGCACAATCAATATTTCCGAATTTGAATTTTTCTACCCCCATGACAGAAACAGGAATGGTACCCGAAACAACTTTTCGACCCGGTGTGCAAGTTGAATATGTACTCTCCAACTCATTTGGCTTCGGAGGAAACTGCACCTCCTTAATCTTTGGTAAAGTTCATTAAATGTACATTACAGGTTCATCAACAATATCACATCAGCCAACATTCCGGAACAAGGGATTTTCATGGGAACTTTCTGAATTAAAGCCTGCATCCGAACTCATAATACCTGACTACAGCGCGTTTATTCCACCTATGGACCGGCGAAGGATGAGCCCGGTTTTAAAGATGGCCATCGCCTGTTCAATTGATTGCCTGGATCAGGCGGGTTTGAGCCAACCGGATGCGATTATTGTGGGAACGAGCATGGGCTGCGCGGTTCATACCAGGAATTTTTTAGATAAGATAATCGCTGCCAATGGAGGCCCGTTATCTCCCACAAACTTTATCGTCTCCACTCATAACACAATAGCCGGACAGGTATCCCTGTTATTAAAAAATCATGGCTATAATATGACACACACACAAAATAGTTTGTCATTTGAGCAAGGTCTGCTGGATGGAATGTTATGCATTCAAAACGGGTATAACAATATACTTGTTGGAGGGGCAGATGAAGAAGAGAGTTCAATATATAATATGAAAGAAAGATTACATGATGAAAACATTCACCCTGCCTGCGGAGCTTCCTTTTTTATACTGTCAAATGAAAAAGCCGGTTTAGCACCGGTAGCGCTTATTGATGTTGGAAGTTTTGGACTAATAAATGATCAGTCCAAAATAATATTGGAATTTTTGAATTCAAATAACCTATCACCTGAAGAAATTGATCTTGTCCTATATGCTACCTGCGATCAAAAGAAAACGGAGGAACTGAAAATAATTTTTGGACCTTGTAAAATATTCGATTACCAAAAAATAACCGGTACCTATTTTACAAATGCTGCCTTCGCTATGCATTATGGAATCGATATATTATTACACGGAAAACATCGGTCATTTGATGAAAAAATAAATAAAGTTTTGGTGTGCAATAATTTAATTCCGGAAAATTTGGGACTAATATTACTCGATAATCAAAGCGATTAAGTTGAAACTTATGAATGATTTGTTTGTAGTGATTGAAAGCTCGGCGACCGATACAGGTTTTAGCACAACCCTTGAACTAAATCCAGGTCACATTATATACGCCGGTCACTTTCCCGGTCACCCTGTAACTCCCGGTGTAATTCAGATACAAATAGTTCACGAGTTATTAGAAAATCACCTGGGCAAAAATTTGAAACTGATCACAGTAGACCAATGCAAATTTCTTAAGACATTGAACCCAAACGAAACATCCGGAATAGTTGTTCATATAGAACTCAAGGAAATAAATGACCTCATAAATAGTAAGGCCTGGGGCGAAAATGGTACAGATATTTTTTTTAAGATGGGCTCCACCTACCGGTCTGTTTGACTCAGTGTTTTCCATTTGAAATATTCACTGCAAAAGATGCTGGCGAAATTGACTCTACAATTAATGAGCAGAAGGGCAGGATATCGTCAATATTTTTTAAAAAGAGCATATAACAGAACAGTTGCAAAAACCGGGTTGAATAAGGTACAGGTAAATGTGGTGCTGTACATAGTTGAATAGTGAAGCGTTTAGAATTCAGCATATCAGGAGATAAAGCTTTGTGCGTTAGCCATGGCCGGGTCAGAATGGAACGTGCAATATTATCATGCCGTTCGCAGACCATCCCTGTGACCCCAATGCTTAGCCAAACTTCATATAAAAGAAAAGTGCGGTCTAGAAAGTTTGCAGATCTTTTAGGCGTAGAAACGTCCATCAATAAATCACGCAATTTGTATTGAACTTGTGTAAAAAAATATATTTTATCCCACGTCGTAGCACAAAAAAATCTCAAACGATTGTGTTTGAGATTTTGACACTTTTTTAAAACCCCCGTTCAAAAAATTTTGCAGGAAAAATTGTATTCTCTCCTGGTATATGTTGATGTTAATTGAACAGTATATCACAATTTGTATGCCATTCCATCATTGGACCAGGAAAAAAATTATTATCAATAGTTAATTTATTGTTGTTATGGCAAACCATTCAAGAGCTTTTGTTCCCGCAGCCATTATGCTATTGAGCATTTGTGCTATCTTCATCATTAGCTTTGCAATAAAACATTTGTCCCATCCAAACAATTATCTGTTTTCATGGCATCAAATGCCTGGATGCCAGGCCTAAGTTAGCAAACGTTGTTGATGTTATTTTTAATTAAGAATAAAAATCCACTATGGCTATGCTGTTTATTTTCTATGATTTTCTGCCAGTCGCAGATGAATATCTATGACGGTTTTGAAACCATCAAACTTAGTAAAATATGGACCACGGACAGGATGGCTGGCGATGCCCTGCAAATGCAATCTGTAATAGTAAAAAAGGGGAATAGTGCCGCAAGAATCACATTGCATTCCGGGGCTGTCTTTGAAACGGGCCTGGCCAAAAATCTTAATTCAGAACGGGATGAACTTCGCGAGGTCAATAATCTAATGTCGGCTGAAGGTAAAATTTATGAATATGAGTTCAGCCTTTTATTACCTGGCATCTTTCCAATAGTACCCACAAGACTTGTGATTGCTCAATAGAATCAAAAATGCCCTGATAGAGGTCAATGTTCGGATGACCGCCCGGTAATGGCCATACGATATGTCTCTGGCAAATTAACTATTAACCTTCAACCATACCCGGCAAAAAAAATACTTTCTCAAACAACGAACGACATAAGAAATAAATGGATCGATTTTAAATTCAGGGTTTGTTTTACAAGATCAGGCGATGGATATGTTCAAGCCTGGTTAAATGACAACCCAATTATTAAATACAAAGGCATTACATGCTATTCTGCAAGAGGGTATCGTGGTAAAAATTATTTCTATTTCAAGACCGGCTTGTATAGGGACGTCATGACCCAGCCAATGATTATCTATGTTAATGAATATAGAAAAATGGAGATTATAAAATAACAGCACTGGAAACGATGCCCAATGAAAAGCTGCCCGACCCGGAGAGAAGCCGCCCGACATCCAAAGTAAGTTTTTATTTTTGCGACAACAGAATATCAATTATATGTTGACTTTTACAAAAGAACAAATAAAAGAAATTTCCGAACAATTGGACTGTGGATTCCAGGCTTTTTATCATAAGCAAACAGGCGAACTTATTTTTGTGCCAGATACTGACAGGCATTCCGGCATGGATACAGACGCCTGGCAAGATGACCTCGATAAGCTTGATGTAAACTTCTTTGACTATCACAAAATTGAAGCAATGGAAGCAAGCGATTCATTTCGGGTTATGGCCGACTTTACAGAACAACTCACTGACTCAAAACTTCAAGACAAACTTGTAAACGCATTAAACAAAAACAGACCATTTAGGGAGTTTAAGTTTGTAATTGATAATTCAGGCGAACAACGACAGCGGTGGTTTGACTTCAAGAACGAACGTTATATTGAATGGACCGAAGAGCAATTAAAAACACAAAATAAAATTGATGAACAGGAGAACGACAGCCACTAAACGACTCTGACAAACATTTTATTCAGCTATTCATACCCGTTATTAATAATAAGTTTTTCTCCAGGGCTCATATCAATTGACATTACTCCATTTTTTACATTATATTTCTTTGCGGAATCAGAAAGATAAAACGTTTTGAAAGGCAGTTGTAACTTACAATTTCCGCCATGCTCTGCGACTATGTCAACTTCGTCTACCAGTCCGTTAGTTTTCTTAGCACTTATCACAAATGCCCCTTCCGCACGCAGATTATGATAGCTGACGTCTTTCCATGATCCGGGGATTGCAGGAAATATTTCAATAATGCCACTGTAACTCTGCAGCAACATTTCATCCAGGCCTTGTGCAAAAGCAAAATTACCTTCCAGGGTAAATGGCCGATAGGTAAACTTTGAATATTGCCCGCCCTTCTGATCCCCATTCAGGTGAAAACTGTTTGGCGAACAAAAATTGGATGCGAATATTTTCAATTCTTTTGCCGCGTTATCTCCTTCTTTCGCCCTTGCGTACAAAGAAACTGCCCAGCTAAATGAATAGCCACACCATTCATCGGTTCCTGTTTTTTCCATCCAACGCAATGATGAATCCATGATCATTTTGTCGTGTGCATTATTTACATTCAGCAAGCCCAAAGGATAAATAGCCATAAGATTGGAATGATGACGATGCGATACATTTCGTGTAAACCCTGGTGCTATGGTAAGGCCGGTTTTATCCACATCCAATGCAGGCAATTCACCTGCTATTTTTTTCCAATGTACTGCTTCCTTATTTTTATTGACGGCTGTTGCCACTTCCGCCGCTACAGCAAATGCATATTTCATTAAAGACAAATCGTAATTGGTAGTATGCGTGAACCACGCACTTATATCATTATTGTTAAACTCCGGGCTCGAGCTTAGCGGAAGTTTCCTCTCGCCGTTTTCCAGGTAGGAAATATTTTCAAGAAATATGGCTACTTCATGTACATAAGGATACACACGTGACTGCAGTAAATTTTTATCCATGGAATATTTCCATTGCCAGTAAAAATGTTGCGACAACCATGCGGCAATGGTTGGCGATAATGAATATTGAATCCAGCCACCCATCGGGTAACCGGATATAGTAGCCACGCCCGGAACATTCAATCCGCCAACGCCAAAATATTCTTTGGTGTATTTTTCATTTTCTCTTTTGATCTTCCACAACCAGTCCGTAAATGTGGCGGCCTCTTCCAAATGATTGGATGTATAACAAGGCCAGTAAGAAAGTTGTGTATTAAGATCATTATGAAAATCTCCTTTCCATGGTGGAAGGTTGCCATTGTCTGCTGTCCATATGGCTTGCAAAGTAATGGCGGGCGCACCTTTCCTGGCAACACAGCCTAATTTATATAATTCAAGATAATATTGCTTTTCAATTTGCTTATCCGGAATAGTGATGGAAGATTGGCTCCAAAAATCTTTCCACCACTGGCAATGTTTAGCAAAACTTGTGTCAGTAATGGCAGTTATATTTCTTTTTACCAAATTAGCCGGGGCTTTATTGATATACCAAACTCCCGTAACTTCATCGCCCTCCTTTTTCCATGTAACCGTTATCACGTACACCTCACCGTTAGTTATTGGTTGTGTGTACCGGAGAAAATTTTTCCCTTGATTAATTGCGCCTTGTTGATAACCCAATCTCTCCAAACCTTGCCCCTCTACTGAATTTCCCGCAGTTCCTTTACTGTTGGTATGGTAAGGTGGAGCGATAATATTAGCAACTATATTCTTTGAAATGTTTTTAAACCGGAAAACGCCATAACCCGCATGGGCACAAACGTACGTCTCCAACTCAACCCCGCTCTCCCACTCAATAGTGCAAAGCGCATGCTGAACATCCAGTACTGAACTTTTTACCTTTCCAAAAGATGTTTCATCAAATTCGATAGCACCTGCAGGAAGTTTCGTTGGATAAGGATAGGCTTCATAGGGAGCGTCGCCTAATTTTTGAACGGTATCATATTGCTTTTTGGCAACTTGTTGCTGTACCCATTTAAAATTAAATGTAGAAAGATCGATTGCGGGTCGTTCATCCCAAAGGTCGGCTCTGTCGAGAGAGAAACGCAGTTTATCATTCTTTTGCCACACCAATGCACCTATCATTCCATTCCCCAGGGGAATAGCCTCATCCCATCTTTTGGGTAAAGAGTCAAATACAAGATTATCATCTTTACACACCTGCGAAATTGCTGTAAGGGTAAAAATTAAACCTGCAAGAAAAAGAAAAATCGATTTTACAAACATGTAATAAAATTAAGGAAATGACAGATGCCAACAATTGCCAGGAAGTTTTAAACTCCCCAAAAATTTTACGATATATCTCCCGATTGTAATCCAAAAAAAATGAAATATGAACCAACCCTTTCAATTAATAAGAAGGTGTAAGCCCTTTACTTTTCCAATAGGCAATTATTGGCTTGAAAGGACCATACTTATGTTGAGATGACGGAAAAGTATCATTGAAAGGCCCCCGGTCATAATCAATCGCTTTATCTTCAAAATGGGGATAATTGAGTTCTTTCACAAAGGGCCGCTGGTGTATACTATCATCATTGATAAACGCAGCAAGATCGAAGGCTTGTTGTGGTGTAAGAAAAGGCTTATCGTGCGTAGCCTTATCATAAGGCATATTACTTATGAGCCACCGGGCAAGCTTGATCACCCGATGCATACTGGAACCTGGCTGATACGCTTTCATTCCCCACAGGGGTGGATATATATAGGTTGAGCTGTCGTTCTGCATGATACCCTGCCCCTCGGTTCCGTGACATCTTGTACAATTTATTGCATACAATTGCTCGCCTCTTTTGGAAGAGGCTGCCACGTCGGGAAAGGGGATATTTTCATTTTTTACTCCCGGTGTATTACTATCAACATGAGAAGAATCACTGATCCATTTTAGGTATGAAAGAATAGCAATCATTTCTTTACCATCGAGTGGTAAAGGTTTTACGCCCAGATGCGGATGCATAATACAATTGTTGATCCTTTCAGCCAGCGATAAGACCTTTCCTTCTCTTGCCCGATATTGCGGATAATTACGAAACGATGTTTCCAGGTTAAACGAATAAGGTTTCAGTCCACCATCCTGGTGGCAATTGGCACAATTCATTTTATTGCCTGTGTATTGTCCATTGGTGCCATTGGGACCGATATAATAAGCCGTATGCAACACCAATTCTCTCCCATATTTAACCACTTCCCCATACGCTCCCTTAGGTATTTTGGTAGTATCGACAAAAAAAGGATTTTGCTTCCCACTTACTAAAGAATCGGATGTTTCTTTTTTTTGCTTTTCAACGCAGGCAAAACCTATAACAACCACACAAAAAATTGTTGATAAAAAGAAACCGTATTGATAGCCTTTTTTCATCTTTCTTTTTTAAATGTAGAGATTGATTGACTTATTTATCTCCACCGGTTAGTTAATTTACACAGATAAATTTACGTACTCCGCATAGCGAAATAGCGGTGTAATCTGCGGCAATAATATTTTTAGTAGTATCATTATTTTATTTTAACCAACTCAACCAGTTTCTTAAGGTACCAGGTAGGGTTTTAATTCCCCGGCTTTAATAAATTCAACACGGTAGGTAGGTATGGCGGTTTCCATTGTCCATTGTAAAACGCCTTTTCGGTTAGCCAGTACCGTTATATGTCTTTTGGAACAGCAACACAAGACGCTGGTATCATTTATCATGTAAGCGCTGCCCATTCTGCCATTATATACTTCTTTTGGCAGCAAAAAATGCAGGCTTACCTCCGAAGTTTTCTTCTCTTCATTAAGTTTCAGCGCATACACGCCTGATTGGTGCTTTTCAACCCCATTATCAAAAAACATAAGGTTTCCCCAGGGATCAATATGTACGGCATGAGATTCTGCAAAGTCACAGTCAGCAGGCATTGCGACATCTCCGCCCTTACCAATTTTCCACATCACTTTACCGGTGTGTGCATCTACTTTCCATATCTGCCCTTTGTTATAAAATGAGATCAGGTAATTGCTGTCTTTATCATAGTTAAGGCTGTTGGCATGCATCCAGTCTTTTTTGGTGGTAAGCAAAGCAGGATCTTTCAATGGATCCATTACGTCAAATACGCTCCATTGCCAGATCTTTCTGCCGGTCGTGTCCATTATAAGAATTCCATCACCCGTTATGGTATCCTTTTCTTTACCGCCAATGGATCGTAAATCCATAATTTTTTTGTCAACAAAAAGTGTTGCCAGTTCACGCCGGTCGTTCTTTAGTATTTCGTGGTGAATAGTTTGTTTAAAATCTCCCTGCCCTTTTTTCAAATATAAAACAGTGTCACCCATTAAATTAATTTCCAACACCTGGCTGCCATAACTCGTCGGTTCATCATTTGTACCTAGTATAGAAATTATGGTCCTGTCCTTTGTAAAATGAGTTACTTTCACTCCTTCTCCATCCATTATATGATACCATCGTATTCGCCCCTTATAATCCACCAGGTAGGTAATTCCGGGCGCATCTCTTTTGTTTACAAGCATTAATCCGTTCTTAAATTCTTTAGGAATTAAATCCTGGAAAGAATTGCTGGCCTTAAACTGATCCTGCATCCACATAGGAAGGGCCGGTGATGTAAATGTATACGTTTTGCCCACATCCTTTACACCGTCTTTTTCAGTTAGAATATGATACGAATAGTTGGTTTGCGGAATTATGTTACATAGAACGAGGGAATGACTGTCGGTATCTTTTGAAACCGGGGAAAGGAATTTTGTATCTGCCCCGATGCTGTCTGGCCAGTACTCGGCCCACACATCGGCTTTCGAATTGGTAAGTATATCAAGCTGAATTTTTAGTTGATTGTTATTATGAAGGCCGACTTTTATTTCTGTAACCAGATTTTTATCAGTAGTAAAGCAGCCGGGGAGCATCACCGTAAAAAAAAATATACTTACACTTCCTGTTAAAAACTTCATGATCTTACAAATAATTTTTTAGAAAACGGACTTTGTTATAACCCGCGAATCAAAAATAGCCCGGTCTGTATTTATAATACCGTTGCAAAAGAAAATTATGCGCTCATTTTCCTGACTGCGCGTGTCAGGCTAAAATCATATTTATGATTACCGTCCTGAATTATCCAGGTTAGGATTAAGATTTACCTGGCTTTGGGGATATGGAAAATATTTATTTTTCGGCATTACGATAGTAGCAGGTTGCCCGATTCTTTGAAGATAGGCATTCACTATCACGTCATATTTGTTCATTCTTATTAAATCGGCTCTTCTTTTACCTTCATAGAAAAACTCCCATCCGCGTTCCTGTAAAATGGCATCTCTTAGCGATGATTGGGTGAAGCCAGCCAGCACAAGAGGCGTGGCATGTGATCTTGCTTTTACCTGATTAATTAAGTCAATATCCTCAGCCGTAGGACCGTTCAATTCATTTAAAGCTTCTGCCCTGCTTAATAAAATATCAGCATACCTTAAAATGTCGACGCTGTGTCCATCGTAATAAGTAATAGAGCCCGTAGAATCTGCGTATTTCTTAGTGGCAATATCAGGCATGTAACTTAATCCCGGCGGTGGCGAAGCTCCCAGGGTTGGGGGTTGTTCATAGGTTAATCCGTCTACTCCTACATACAATGGATAAAAGCATAATTTTCTATCATCGCTGTTCTCAAAACTGTTGTAAAAGTCCCACGTTACGGCATAGTATTGCCACCTGTTTTGCACAACGGGATGATTCAGGGGGCCGAAGTGATTTAAAAGTTCTGTACCGTTAGTATTGGCATCACTAAGCACAGAAAAAATATTTTCATCGCACCATTTATTAGCTTCTGTGAATAAGCCCGGGTAAGAAGGATAAAGATGGTACATGTTCAACGCCATTACCTGCTGCGTCAGGTCCACAACTTTTTGCCATTGATGCTCCCGCAAATACAACTTTGCGAGCAGGGTTAGCGCCGCACCTTTCGTAGCTCTTCCAACATCATTGGAAGTATAGAATGGACTGTTTTGATAATTTAATGGAAGTGTATTGATCGCAGTCTGCAGATTGGCTATTAAAAGTGTATCAATGCTTTCGACGGACGCAGGTTTGGGTTGACTCGTGTAAGCCGGGTTAGCAATGTCATTTTCAGTTGCCAATATTACCGGTCCCCAGGCATCCGTTAAATCCAGGTAAGCCACGGCGCGCAGGAATTTTATTTCCGAAAGGAACTGGGCCTTTTGAGCTTCCGAAATAGCTGTCATAGCCGATATATTATAAATAGCATTATTGGCATCCGCTATCAGTTTATATATCTGTCGCCAGTCTTCACCTAACAAACCGTTGGAGGAATTCCATTGTGCCAGGGAAAGCTGCCCGGGGTCACCGCCATAGCTGCAATGACCTACATCCGTTGTAAGATCGGTCAATGCAAAATGCCTTACCGTCCAGTAATCGTAATTGTCACCAACCGCGGGTCCTTTCAGACGGGCATACACTGCGTTTACCGCCGCTATTGCATCAGATTCTGTTTGAAATGCGTTCGCGTTGGTAAGGCTGCTATATACTTTTGGATCCAGGGTTTTATTACATGAATACTGGAGGAAGAAAACCGGTATAAGAAAAATAAGATGGTATCTTTTCATTTTATATTATTTGTACTAAGCCTGTCAGAAATTAAATTTCATTTATTAATGAATGGACACTTTTATTCCAAAATCAAACGTTCTGAACGCCGGAAATACGCCAAAGTCCTCGCCACCCCCAACATTATTGTTTGAGTGAACATTTACTTCAGGATCCGTTCCGGAATATTTGGTAATGGTCAATAAATTTTGAGCGGAAGCATATATTTTAAGCCCCTGGACAAACTTAATATTGCTAAATAAAGTTTGCGGAAAATTGTAGGCAATGGAAACTGACTTTAAGCGGACATATGATGCGTTTTCAACAAATCTTGAATTGACATAACTGCCATACGTACTTAAGAAATATCCTTCGCGGGGAACCGATGTATTTTCATTGGTACCGGCGACCCATCTGTCCAGCGCATCTGCGCCGGTAGTAGATTCTAACACAAGCCTGTTCATGTTATATAAAAAATAGTCAAAAGCACCCTGGAAGAATATATTCAGATCAAACCCCTTATAGTGAAAATCATTGCTAAATCCTGCTATATAGTGTGGATTGGTATTTCCCAAATAAGTTGCGTCATCCGGCGTTATCATTCCGTCACCGTTTACATCCTTATATTTAGGATCTCCTGGTTTTGAATTTGGCTGAGGATCATATTTCTCGCCTGTTTTAATGACACCGTCGTATACATAACCATATAATTCGCCGAGTTCTCTTCCGGGAACCAACCGGGTGAACTCACGACCTGATACAACACCACTTGGATTCGCGGTATTTGTACTGATAATTTTTACGTTTTCAGATAAAGACAGGCATTTCTGGTGGTTATACGCTATATTAAAAGTAGTATTCCAGGAAAAATCTTTTGATTTTATATTGTCTGTATTAATTGATAATTCAATGCCCTTATTTTCAATAGAACCGGCATTTACCAATTCTGAAGCGAACCCCCACCATTGGCCTATAGGAATATTAATCAGCAGGTCACTTGTTTTTTTGTGATAATAATCTATTGTCGCATTTATTTTACCATCTCCAAAACCCATATCCAGTCCTGCATCAAACTCTGCCGTACTCTCCCACTTCAAATTATTATTGGATAAAGCAGATGGTTCGATGCCCACCTGCAGGGGATCACCGGGATTGAGGACCGTACTATAATTTCCAAATGTACTCAGGTAACGATAATTGGGTATCCGGTCATTTCCGGTAACGCCATAGCTTAAACGCAATTTTAAATTTGAAAATGTATTTAAATTTTTAACAAAATTATCATCCGTAAATTTGTAGGCCACAGCGCCCGAGGGGAAAAGACCGTGCCTGAAATTAGGTCCGAATTTAGAAGATGCATCATCTCTTAAGGTAAATGTTGCCAGTATTTTATCGTTATACGAATAATTAAGTCTTCCAAAATAATCTGTAAGCTTCGCTTCTGCTTTGGCGCTCGTGTAGGATGTCGGAATCGCTCCCGCACTCAAATTATAATACAAAAACAAGTCAGTTGAAAATTTCTTGCTGCCGGAACCTAATGCTTCAGAAACATCTTTTTGATTGGACGTACCGGCTAATAATGTGAAAGAATGGCTACCCGTTTTATATTTATAAGTTACATAGTTTTCGACCAGCCACCTGAACGCTGTGGACATTTGTTCACCCGCTATTCCACTGTTAGCCTGGCCTGCCACCAATGTTACCGGTGTGTATTGGCCGGCTGTTATTTGGGAATATTCACTCCCGGCGCTAAAGTGATACGTCAGGTTATGTATTACTTCATAATCAATATAGGCATTGCCATTTATCAATTTGTTTCCCGTAGTATTGGTAGGTTCTAATAGGTTAGCCAACGCATTATTTTTGCCAAGATATTTATAATAGCTACCATCTGTGTTATAAACAGGAATATTTGGTTGGGCAGTTAAGATGCTAAAAAGAGGTGCCGTAATATCGCCGGTGTAAGACTGCAAATTCGAATTAGTGCTTGCCCCATAAAAATTGGCTCCAATCTTTATTCTGTCATTGAGATTTTTTTCCGCTCCAATTCTCACCGAGTATCTTTCGTATCCTGTATGTTTTAAAACACCATTTTGTTTCAGGTAATTGCCGGATACATACAATTTTGAATTTTTGTCATTGCTACTTACGCTGATGCTCCTGTTTTCAACACTCGCGTTTTGTGTAGAAACATCATACCAGTTAGTATTCGTAACTGGAAAGCTGGAGGGAAAAGGAGGTGGGTTTCCATCTTCAGTGGCAGTCGCATTTTGAATCGCTGTGTATTGCTCTCCGTTTACCAGGGCAGGTTTGTATGTCAGGTATTGTGTACCGTGAGAAACATCTGCGTCTATGGATACCCGTCCGGGTGTCCCTTTCTTTGTAGTAATTAAAACGACCCCATTACCACCACGTGAACCGTAAATAGCGGCAGCAGAAGCATCTTTCAGTATTTGAATATCCGCAATATCGTTAGGATTGATCAGGTTACCATTATCTGTGATAAACCCATCAACCACATACAATGGTGCATTGGTAGTATTAATGGAATTGCCGCCCCTGATGGTAATTGCCAGGGAACCGCCCGGCGAAAAATCTGATTGCTGCACCTGCACGCCCGCTGCCCGTCCCTGGATTGCCTGCCCAAGGTTTGACGTGGTGCCACCCAGGTTTAAATGATCGCTGGATATTGAACTTACGGAGCCGGTGAGATCTTTCTTTTTTATGGATCCATATCCCACCACCACTACATCATTTAATTGCCCGGTTTCCTGTTCCATCGTAACGGAAAGTTCATTATCATCACCAATTTTAATTTCCCTTTCTTTAAAACCAATCGAAGTAATTATCAATGACGAAGATTGTTTCTTTAACGATAATTTGAATTTCCCATTTTCATCACTGGTGGTTGAATTTCTGTTAACGCCCTTTTCAGAAACTGTTGCTGCAATCACGGGGTCACCTTTAGCATCCAGGAGGGTTCCCGTTATTAACTTTTGCGCACCAGCTAAAGTTGGCAGAAAGAATGCAATGCAAAAAAAAGTTCTCTTAAAAAATTGCCCGGGAATTCTCATTTCAGGAGATTGATTTGGTAAATAGAAGCGTTTTCTTAATTCGAAAGTATATTTAATTTCACAAAATTATACTTACATGGATCACCACAAATTTTACGCAAACGTTTGATATTGCCATGCAAACGTTTGCCCTATTTTTTCAACATTTGTTGTAATTTACATATATGGCTTATGGACAATAAACTACCAACGCTTAAAGAAATAGCAAGTCGCTTAAAATTCTCAGTGTCAACTGTGTCAAGGGCGCTTCATGACCATCCGAGTATCGGGCTGCGTACCAAAACACAAGTACAACAGTTGGCTAAAGAATTAAATTATGAACCTAACCAAACTGCTCTTTTTTTTAAACAACAAAAGACCCATACCATTGGGGCTATATTGCCGAATCTTAATGAAGAATTTTTTTCCCAGGCTATCAATGGAATAGAAGATGTTGCCAAAATCAATAAGTATAGTGTGCTCATCGGCCAGTCGCACGATGATATAGACCAGGAAAAGCAAATTGTAGTGGCGATGAAGAACCAGCACGTGGATGGACTGATTATCTCTATTTCAAAACATACCAGGAATTACGACCACCTTACGAGCCTGGAGAAGTATAACATTCCTGTTGTTTTTTTCGATAGGGTTCCTGACCTGCCAACGGTTCACAAAGTCTCCTCTAATTTTACTACCGGCACCAAACAAGCGATTGAATTTCTTATTGCCAAAGGACACAGGAGAATAGGGGTGATCAACGGCCCCGAAGAAATGAAATCATGCAAAGAAAGAACATTTACTTACATGGAAGTTTTAAAAAGAAAACGAATAAAAATAGATTTGTCACTTATTGAAACTACAGATTTAACCAAGGAGCGAACCTTTGAAGCAATGGAAAAATTACTTAAACGAAAACTACCTCCCACCGCTATCTTAACGATTAATGATTATGTTGCACTGGACGCAATTCAATACACGCGAAAACAAAAGCTCAAAATAAACAGGGATATTTGCTTTGTCAGTTACGCCAACCTCCCTATTACCAATTACCTGGAGTTTCCTCCTCTCGCCTCTGTAGAACAATATCCTTATCAGCAAGCGAAAAAAGCTACTGAAATATTATTTGGTTTATTTGATGCCAGTACGGACTCCGGTAAAGAAGAACCTGTGTACCATAACATTCTTATCGAAGGGCAATTGGTAATTCATAAAAAATGAAAATATGGATGCATGATACTTGATTGAATAACCAGCGATGTCGAATCCCGTTTCAAAATGCCTTAATATTTTGCGCAATTTATTTATTGAAGAAAACCTTGAGATAATAGCGCCGGGCGCGATCTCATTAATCATAATTAACTCTGAAGGAGTCTACATGTCGTTGCAATACCGCTTCTTTGTCTGTTAGCTTTTGCAGCAGCGTGAATTGGTTACCCGCTCTTACTAAATTGTGGTGTTGATATTTTGATCCGTAATAAATATCATTGGCCAGGTAATCGGCAAGAAACCGAAGGGCCTGCATATAAATCATAAACTTTCCGGCATATATAAAACTTGCCTTTTCTTCGTCAGTAAGTTCATCCTGTAACTGACCAAGATAACCATTAACAATGGCGACAAAATATTCTTCGCGTATGTCAATTTTTGAAAAATCTTCTTCTTCTTCGCTGACAGGGCTTAGGTACGTGCGCAACATGTCGCCCAGGTCGCTGATAAAATAACCCGGCATCAGTGTATCCAGGTCGATGACGCATAATCCCTTATCGTGATCATCAAAGAGAACATTACTTATTTTGGTATCGTGATGGGTTACACGAATCTTAAACCGAGGATTGGCTATTATTTTTTCGTATTCATCCAGGATATTTTTATTTTCAAATACAGCCTGTATCAATGTTTGTGATTGCTCTATCCGCGATGCACTGCCTTGTGATAATGCTTCTTCAAATTGCTTGAAGCGGAATAAAAGATTGTGAAAATCGGGTAAGGTTATTTTCAACAAGCCAGCATCAAAGCCCGACAATAACCTGGTAAATTTACCAAACTGGTTTGCCGCTTCATAGGCCATATCCGGATCCTGCACTACATCAATCGTATGGGAATTTTCTATAAATGGCATTAACCGGAAATAGCCTCCTGCATTATCAAAAAAAATGTCATTATTAAAAACAGTTTTTACCGGCATCACGAACAGGTACGCAGGGAAATGCTTTTGAAGATAATGGCCCGTCGCATTTATGTTGAACGCAATTGCCTCAGGATGTCTAAACACATTATTATTGATCTGTTGAAGAATGAATGCATTGTTGCCATTATTAATTTTCCACGTATGATTAATTAAACCGGAACCAAACGGAGTCGCATTCTTTATATTTTGGGAAATTGCAAAGGCATCAAAGACAGGCTGCAGCATCGCTTTAATTTAATTATTAATTCATTGATCAAATGCCAAACATAAATAATAAGGCAACATAACGCGAAGTAAAACGTTTGCTCTTATTCTAAATTATATTTTTATCATGCAAAACCAATTGCGATTCAATTATAATTTTGTATTGACCCTTATCCGGGATGGATTGGTCTTTAGTTTTATCCATAAGTTCCAATAATATTTCCGTAGCCCTTTCTCCCTGCAGGTAAGGATATTGCTCTACCGATGCTAATGGCGGATAGGCACTGTAGCTACTTACCGGAAGGTTTGCAAAACTTACAAAGGAAATATCTTTATTTATTTTTCTTTTTCTTTTTTGCGCAAATCGTATGGCATCAAGGGCCACATAATCATTAAATGTAACAATAGCAGTAGGTTTTCTCCTGGAACTTAATAATTCTTCCATGGCCTGTTGCGTTCCTTCTAAAGTAAGGTCACTGTTCACAATTAATGATGGATCGAATTTTAGCCGGTTTTTCGTCATGGCCTGCATGTACCCCTCCTTCCTTTCCTGGGTCGCAAATAATTTTCCAGGCCCGTTAATCATTCCTATTACGCGGTGCCCCTTTTTAAGAAGAAAATTAACTGCCTGCAGCGTACCTGATATCATATCACAAGCTACATAATGTATGTCCTCCATTTTAGGAATACGGTCAAAAAAAACAACCGGTATCCCATATTTTTTAAGGCGGGTAAAGTGATCATAGTTTACTGTGTTTTTCGAAATAGAAACGATCAATCCATCTACTCTATGCTTCCGCATGGTCTCTACGATTTTTATTTCTCTTTCCTCACTATCGTGCGACTGGCCCAAAAGCACCGTGTAATTATTTTTTTCGGCAGTATTTTCGATGCCACTTATAGCTGTTGAAAAAAAAGCTTCTGATAGTTCCGGTAAAATAACACCCAGCGTAAATGTTTTTCCTTTTTGAAAAAAAATCGCCGCCTGGTTAGGTTCATAATTTAATTCCTGGGCCAACTGTTGTACACGCATTTTAGTCCGCAGACCGATATTCGGATGATTGTGTAACGCCCGCGATACAGTCGAAAACGAAATGCCCAGCATTTTTGCGATCTCCTTAATGGTTGCCGGTTTGTCTTCCATAACCTTAAATATATCCCTTTTTACCGTTATTGTAAACAAGCTAATTAAACAAAAGTTGAGTCATTTGTCGATTTGAAAAAGGATACCACGTTATTATTCAACGGCAGGCATTTAATACATGACGAAATTCAAATAGGTAAAGATTTCCCTCGTTAGTAAATACAGCGTGTTTTTATTTTTCCTGGTGCCAATTTTGTACTTCAAAAAGGGCCCGAATCCCCGATACGATAGGCCAATCAAAATACCGGAGAAGAATCAAGCAGGTACAAAAATCTCCATCATATTATTGCTATAAAAAAATAAATTGTAAGAAAAGCAATGAAGGTTGATAGAGTATCGGGTATCCGCACCTGGGAGTATTTCGGTGCTTAAATTTATAGGGTACCTTTTGCAGACAATTATGCTAACCAGGCTGCCCGGCTGCAAAAATTGGTTATTTTTTAATAAAAAATGTCCCTCAGTTTAATCGCCATTTTTATGATTACAATTCATCGTGAGTTAGCTGCCTTTTTACTACATCCGCAGGATATTTTAAAGCAAGCTTTCTTATCTCGTAGCTAAAGTCATTAAAAGTTTGTTCCCACAATCTTGCTTCTTCCTCTGTATAATCGTAAAAGCCTTTTCCATTGGACACGCCTCTGCCACCGGATTTTACAATATCATCAATGAGTTTTGGGACCTCAGTAGTATTGCTAAGCGTAGGCAGCAGGTCCTTCATTACCGTATGATAAGCCGCTACACCCGTTAAATCCATCCATCTAAAGGCCCCAACAAGGGTCATCCAATAGCCGGCATTGTTACGGCAGGCACGATCAACATCTTCAACCGTGGCATATCCGTTTTCAACTAAATGGCAAGCTTCCCTATACAACGCGTACATTAACCGGTTGGTAATAAATCCCCTGATATCTTTTCTTACCAGGGTAGGTTCCTTACCCCATCTATGCGATAAATCATATAGATTTTCGCCCAGTGCTACATTACTTTGTTCTCCGCAAATAATTTCCAGGAAACGGGTAGTATGCGATGGCTCCGCCCAGTGCAAGCCAAAAAATCTTCCGGGATGAAGCGTTTCTTTTTGCAGGATACTTATCGGTATTGCAGAAGTATTGCTTGCCAGCAAGGCACCGGGCGAAATGACTGATTCAATTTTTGCATAAACATTTCTCTTGATGTCAATATTTTCGAGTGTGCATTCTATTACCAATGCACAGTGTGCAAGTTGGCTGTAATCTTCAGTGATTACCAGGTTTTTAAAATAATGCGGCGATTTCATGGCCGTCATTCCTTCCTCATAGGATTTGTCCAGATGGTTACGAATCCTTCCTTCGGCATGATTAAGATCGGCAGGTACCGGAGCAACCGCAATAACTTTGTGCCCTGCAATAAGCAGGCAGGTAGCTATACTGCAGCCCATTAATCCGAGACCGGCTATACCAATGGTGATATCCTGGCTTTCTGTATTACTCTCTTTCATATTACAATTCACATTTCATGTCGATGCATATTTTGTATAGCTTAATAAAAAGACAGAATTGCTGCACGGCTTGTGAAATAAAATTATCCTTTTTGTTTTCTCTTTAAGAGTTCAATCGATTTTGTGCAAATAGCTGAAATCCCGTTGTTTCATTTTGAATGATCTACTGCTGTTGCTGCTTTTGTTGTGTTTCCTGGTGATCGCGGTATGAATTGCTATGCTCACTGGGATTTTTCGAATGGTAACTAAATTTTGGTACATCTATTTTTTCTGACGATTCGCCTAAGGCGCCGTTTTTTATCTCAACAGATACTTCAAGCTCATGCTCCCCGGATCCTTTGTAGGTTCCCTTTACGGGAGTACAGTCTGTGAAATTCCTCCCGGTTGCCAGGCGCACATGTGTGTCGTTTACAATACAATTGTTAGTTGGGTCTACTCCAAGCCACCCAAAGTTGGGTATAAATACTTCTACCCAGGCGTGGGTAGCACCTCCTCCACGCATTTCGTTATCGTTATTATAAATATATCCGCTTACATATCGTGAGGGTATCCCAAACATCCGTAAATATACAATGAGTATATGCGCAAAATCCTGGCACACGCCTGCCTTCAATCGCAGTATATCTTCCGGTTTTGTTTCAACATTGGTGATACCTTGTTTATAGGTGAAATTAGTATAAACATATTCTGTAAGAGCCAGGGCATTCTTGTACGGAGTTTTTTCCTCACTGATAATTTCAACCAGGCTATTTTTTATGTTTTCACTGGAGCTAAATACCTCTGGTGTCAGGAAGTCCATATAAGCGGTATGGTATCGTAAGTTTTTTAAGATGTCCCATTGTGATGATGCCGGCATATCATCCGCAGGGAAGATGACAGGTTTTGTAATTACCTCTGCCAAAGACTCTATCAACAAAGTAGTATGCGGTTTTATTACGGAAAAAATCCCCACGTGATTTCCAAAATAATCCATGAAGGATTCCACCACGGGATCATTAGAAATTTTTATTTCATGGTTTCTAACTTCAAGCAGCGCATCAACAATCGGGTAGAGCATTATCTGGTTGCTGCAGTCTATAACCTCGGAAGTATAAGAATAGCGGGTCATATGTTTTATACTATAGGTAGACATGGTATAAATTTATTTATGAGTTGCCAAAATAATATTTACTGAAAGCCGCGGAAATTTCAAACAGCTCGAGCCTGGTTTGCAAAAGGAACGCGTCTATTGCCTTAATGTCGCTTTTATTCATATTACTGTATTTAATATTGTTCATGGTTTTTCCAATCAAAAATTCGAGACGCTCATAATTTTTATGAAGACTTTCATCGCGTAGCCTTCCGAAATATTTATGAAGCCGCTCAAGGCTATATAAAATGGAATGAGGAAAATCCGTATTATACAGGATAAGATTGAGGACATTTTCGGTTGTAAAATTTCCCTTATACGTTTTCAGGTACACTTCAAATCCAAAAAGTGAGAACAACAGATACCTCAGCTTTAATGCCTGGTAGCCTTCGTTTTGATTGCTATGCAATTCATTCATTTTTATCCGGGCAATTTCTGTAGAATGGATGGCTCTTTCAATAAACTTCCCGATATTAATAAATGTAAAACCTTCTCCCCGCGTCATGGTGTTATCTACAGTTCCTGTAAAGAGCACGCCGTTTTTTATTAAAAGGTCAATGGTAGATACAGGATCTCCCATTATCAGTTCTTTTCTTAAATTATCGTTCCTAATAAAATGATAATAGTCATTCAGGCATTGCCATACTTCTTTGGTTATGTGATCCTGGATGCCTCTTGCATTTTCCCGGGAAAACATAATGTTGCTGTAGGCGGAGGCACTGTTGGATTGATTGAAGATCATATATTCCAATGCCCTGGGAGAAATGTTTTCTATGGCTTTAACTTCTTCATCGGAGAGCTCTCCGTATATCTCCAAAAGAGGCTGCCAGGTAAATTCCCTGGCATCATCCTGGGAAGAAATGTACTGGGTAAGAATGACCTGCAGCATGCCATTGGTTCTTTCCATGTACCGGCCCAGCCAATAAATTGTATCTGCTACTCTACTTAACATAAGCGCTCGAATCTGTACATTTAAAAGGTTTTACATTTATTTTTCCACACGACAATTTCCAATAACCCTTTGACGCCCGAAAACTGCAGCGCCGGTCATTGAATGTTCTCTCATATCTCCTAACCTTTTAAGCTAACACCCAGGTATCTTTACTTCCACCGCCCTGTGATGAATTTACAATCATTGAGCCTTCTTTCAATGCTACCCTTGTTAAACCACCCGGTACAATATTAATACCATCAGGACCGTATAAGGCGAATGGCCTCAGATCTACCCTTCTTGGTTGCAAAATTCCATTGATGTAACAGGGAGTTGAAGATAAACTTATTATGGGCTGTGCGATAAAATTTCTTGGTTCAGCGGTGATGGCGTCCTTAAACTTTTGTATCTCTTCATCACTTGCCGAATTACCCATCAGCATACCATATCCCCCGGATTCATTAGTACGCTTAACCACCATCTTATTCATATTTTCAAAAACAAATTTTCTACTGTCAGCGTCTGCCAGTTGGTAAGTAGGTACATTATGTAAAATGGGTTCTTCGTTTAAATAGTAACGGATCATATCAGGTACGTACGTGTAGATAGCTTTATCATCCGCTACGCCATTACCCATTGCATTCACGATGGCAACATTACCCTTTCGGTACGCCCAGTAAATTCCCGGAACGCCCAAAATACTGTCACGCCTGAAAACAAGCGGATCAAGAAATTCATCATCCACCCGGCGGTATATAACATCTACCTGTTGCAATCCTTTGGTAGTTTTCATGTACACATAATTGTTTTCCACAACCAGGTCCCTGCCTTCCACCAGTTCAATACCCATTAACCGCGACAGCGTTGTATGCTCAAAATACGCGGAGTTATAGATGCCCGGCGACAGCATGATTACCGTTGGGTTACTGATCTGCCTGTTGCCCAATGCCACCAGGTTTTTATAAAGAAGATCCGGGTATTCTTTTACCGAGCGAACATTATTTTTTGGAAGCATATCCGGAAAAATGCGGTAGGTTATGTTCCTGTTTTCCAGCACATAAGAAACCCCGGAAGGCGTACGAAGATTATCCTCCAGCACAAAGAAGTTACCGTTGTCATCTCTTATAAGGTCTACACCGGATATGTGGGTGTAGATATCAAACGGCACATCCACATTCACCATTTCCCGCAAAAAATTCGGACAGGAATAAATGAGCTGCGGTGGAATGATACCGTCATTTAAAATAAACTGGCTATGATAAATATCTTTCAGAAAAACATTAAGGGCTTTTAATCTTTGTTTTAGCCCGGCTTCTATCAGGGCCCATTCTTCTCTGGTAATAATGCGGGGAATAATATCAAAGGGAAATATTTTTTCTATGCCTTCACCACTGCTATACACGGTGAACGTAATACCCTGGCTCATGAAAAGCTTTTTCGCCATTTCATCCTTATGCGTCATTTCTTCCAGCGGTAAATCAGCAATTATTGATACGAAATTTTTATACGGGGAACGGATACCGTCTTCGCCAAACATTTCATCCCACACATTGGGCTGCTCCAGGTAAGATTCTACAAGTGAATTTTGGATCATACTGAATGAATATACAAAAAATTCAAGTTACTGAAATCACTACATATGAAAAATTATTTTTTGATTGGCTTTAATCATAACAAACCAGGGATGGTGGCCGGGGAATTTATTTTTACAAAATCAAAACTACAAGAAAATAGATGACCTTACCGGGTAGACAATATTATATTTCGTGACTAACAAAAGGGTAAAGATCAATCCGGGTACACCGAAGCGAAAAGGTTTTATAGCATATTGACCGGCTTGGAGTGCCTTGCAAATATGACTGAATTGTGGTGCCGGCGAGTTTAGTTTTAAAAAGGACTTATTATATGTAATCACACCATATTCCTCATTATGAAAATCACGGCCGGTGTTTCCAATCCTGCCTTCTTATCGGGTTTTTAAACCAGCCCGACAAATCTAACGGTATCTACACAATTTTATCTTTACAATATAACTCATGCCCTTTTATCAGGACCAGCAAAAGCTTCTTTTGATTGCTTTTTTAACTACACGGCCAGTAGCACAATGGTATAATTTATATTGCTCACTAGATGGGCAATTCAAATCAAAGAATCAAAGAACGCTTGTATTTAGGTGTATCAATTTATTATCATTAAATCTAAAAAGGTAATGCACCACGAGCGTATTGAATTAAAAACTCTAACTTCAATATGAATTGAATAAAGTAACTAATTATGAAAAAGAAATTCATTTTAGCAACGATTATTGCAATAAGTTCGATGTTAACTTTTGCACAGTTACCCCTTCCTGAGATCAGGCAGAACGGTGCAGTAAAGCAGATGTTTGTTAATGGGAAGCCCTTTATAATGCTTGCAGGTGAACTGCATAACTCAAGTGCTTCCAGTATTGAGTATATGAAACCTGTTTGGGATAATATGGCGGCAATGCATCTGAACACGGTCGTATCTGCCGTAAGTTGGGAACTCCTTGAACCGGAAGAGGGAAAGTTCAATTTTGATTTGGTGGATTCACAGATCGACGAGGCTCGTAAAAGAAAAATTCGTTTGGTAATTATCTGGTTTGCTTCCTGGAAGAATGGAGGTTCAAACTATGTTCCAATGTGGGTCAAGACTAATCCCCAAAGGTTTCCGGTACAGGTAAGTAAACCGGTAACTTCCGGCAAGGGGAGCATGTTTAGAGAAAGCGACAGGACCATGCCACTAAGTCCGTTGGGTGAGGCCTCGATGAATGCTGAAGCAAAGGCATTTCGTGTACTTATGCATCATATTAAAGAGGTCGATCATCAGCACACTGTCATAATGATGCAGGTAGATAATGAGATGGGATTATTGGCTGACAGTCGCGATCGGTCGAAGCTTGCAGATGCAGCATGGTTAAAACCTGTTCCGGCACAGCTAATGAATTATTTTACTAAGAATAAGGCAACGCTGCTACCTGAAATGCAGGAGGTATGGGGGCGCAACGGATTTAAGTTTACAGGAACATGGGCTGAGGTTTTTGGCTCTGATGAATGGGCAGAAGAGGTATTCATGGCATGGCATTATTCAGTTTATATAAATAAGGTAATCGTTGAAGGAAAAGCGGAGCTAAATATTCCAATGTATGTTAATGCCTGGCTGGGGCCGCAGCCTGGTGCTGTTTTGCCCGGTGAATGGCCAAGTGGAGGCCCGGTTGCAAGAGTGATGGATGTTTGGCATGCAGGAGCTCCGGCCAATGACCTTTTAGCTCCCGATATCTATGTTCCGGATTTTAAAGAAGTCCTTGCTGAATACTCAAGATCGGGAAACCCCTTATGGATACCTGAAGCCAGGGATGAGGTAGGTAATCTGTTTTGGGCTATTGGCCACCATGCTGCTCTTGGATGGGC
>JBDTOV010000072.1:0-23584 GCA_039933035.1 Ginsengibacter sp.
CGTCGTACACTTCCCATTGTTTTATTTCAATATCTTCAATGGTAATATCCGGATGAAGCACGGCTTTAACACCCATCCAGTAAAGACTTTCAATGGTTCTTACAGAAGTGGTTCCTACACAAAAGATCCCATTTGAAATATTTTGAATCAGTTTTTCAATTAAATCTGTTGAGACATCAATCCATTCTGCGTGCATTTCGTGGCCTTCTATTCTCTGGCTTTTTACCGGCTTAAAAGTGCCTGCACCCACATGAAGGGTAACGAATCCCCTTTCAATATCTTTTTCTTTTAATGATGAAAATATTTTTTCCGTAAAATGCAAACCGGCCGTCGGCGCGGCAACTGAGCCTTCATATTTTGAATAAATGGTTTGGTATCTTTCAACATCGCTTTCCTGCGCTTCCCGTTTTATGTAAGGAGGTAATGGTGTTTTTCCGGCATGTTCTATTATCTCCGCAAACGAGTATTCACCGGGGCTCCAGCTTAATTCGACAACATAAGCATCAGGTAACTTTTCTACCAACTCTGCCTTCAGCGTTACTTCTTCCGTATTGATCGTAAAATTTTTTTCGAGGAATTTTTGTTTCCATTTTCCCGCGCCGCCAATCATACATTTCCACCGGGTGGATTTTTTATTCTGGAAAATAACGGAATAACCGGTTACGGTTTCGTATGGCTCCAGGCAAAAAATTTCTATAACGCCGCCGGTATCTTTTTTAAATAAAATTCTTGCATTAATAACTTTTGTATCATTAAAAACGAGAAAACTTTTCTCCGGTAAATGATTTGCAAGGTTTAGATAGATGTCTTCCTTTATCCATCCATTTTTATAGATGAGCAGTTTTGACTGATCCCTTTCGTCCAAAGGAAAAGCGGCTATCTTTTCACCAGGGAGCAAATAATCAAAATCATCTATAAATAAATTTTTCGGATGCATGCCTTAACTGTTAAGGAATGCAGATACACTTGCCAGCCATTTCAGAGGTTCTTTTTTGCAGAGAGATTCATGACCGCTGTTATTATATATAACAAGTTGTTTTGGTTCGTTCAAATTTTCATAAACCTCTTTTCTTTCTTTTGGGGTGACTCTTATATCATGTAAGCCAACCTGCATCAGTACCGGGCAGTGAATATCTTTTACGTATTTACCAGGATTCACACCAAATGCCCAAAAACCATGTTCAGTTCCGCCCCAGAAAGTGAGTAAGGTGGACAGTGGCTCTTCGGGCAAATGCATCAATCTTACCTGTCCTTCTACAGCGTTTTCCATGGTAGCAAAAGGCATTTCTAAAATTATTTTAGATGGCTGAAGGTGGTATTCATCTATGGCACGTGTTATCGTAGCGGCGCCCATGGAAATTCCCCAAAGCACAATATTTTTCTCGCCTTTATTTTTAAGAAAATCGTACGCAAGCTTTACATCTTCGGTTTCACTGTAGCCAATAGTGCAAGTATTACCTCCACTGCTTCCATGTGCCCTGAAATCGAGAAGCAGTACGTTATACCCCATAGTTAAAAACGATTTTCCTTCTTCCAATACATTTGTTTTATTATCGCCATATCCATGAAACAATGCTACTGAACCTTTTGGATTGTTTGCCGGCCTGTACCAGCCTTCTAATTTTATGGCATCCTTTGTTGTGATGATCACTTTTGAAAAAGAATCGGGAAGGGAAATATTTTTTTTCTTGGTATAGTCTTTACCAAAAATTATATCGCTAATATGATTCCACGTAGTTTTTTTATTTTCAGTTTTTGTAACTACTTCCCCCGGATCATAAAAATGAGTAAACTTATAAGCATTGGTGGCACTGATAAAATTAATCAGGATAAAAAGGATTAAGAGGGTCCAGAGAAATATTTTGAAAATTTTTTTCATAAAAGAAATTACACTTTATTCTCTTTTATTTCATCTACAATAGCTGGATCCAGCAATGCGCTTGTATCTCCGAGATTCTCCGTTTCACCTTCCGCAATTTTTCTTAAAATTCGCCGCATTATTTTTCCGCTGCGTGTTTTAGGAAGCCCGTTTACAAATTGTATTTTATCCGGTTTGGCAATAGGCCCGATAATTCTTGCTACGGTTTCCATGATATCTTTTTTTGCAAGTTCATCTTCAGGATGCTTTTTTTCTGTAATAACAAAAGCATAAATGCCTTGCCCTTTAATATTGTGAGGAAAGCCTACAACCGCACTTTCCACAACGCTTGAATGCATATTAATGGCATTTTCAATTTCTGCGGTGCCAATGCGGTGTCCGCTTACATTCAATACATCATCAACCCTGCCTGTAATCCTAAAGTTTCCATCCTCATCTTTTAAAGCCCCATCGCCTGTAAAATAAAGATTTTCATAAGTAGCAAAATAATTGGTGCGACACCTTTCATGGTCGCCATAAGTCGTTCTTATAATACCGGGCCATGGCGCTTTAATGCAAAGATTGCCTTTCAACAATCCATGTTCGTCAGGTTCCGTTACTTCTTTTCCCCGATCATCTACTAACACAGGTTGTACACCCGGCATCGGTAATGTAGCCCAACTTGGTTTTGCAGGAGTAATCCCGGCAAGGTTCGAAATTAAAATTCCAGCGGTTTCTGTTTGCCACCAGGTATCTACAATCGGGCATTTATCTTTCCCGATATTATCATCGTACCAGCGCCATGCTTCTTCGTTGATGGGCTCGCCAACCGTACCCAATACTTTTAACGAAGACATATCTTTTCCTTTTAACGGGTCCAAACCGTAACTCATCAGGCTCCTTATAGCAGTGGGGGCGGTATATAAAATATTCACTTTGTATTTATCAATAATATCCCAAAAACGTCCCGCATCGGGCCACGTAGGAATACCCTCAAACATCACGCTGGTACCACCTGCGCTTAAGGGGCCGTACAGAATGTAACTATGTCCTGTTATCCAGCCTATATCAGCCGTGCAAAAATGTACATCGCCCGGTTGATATTGAAACACGTTTACAAAAGTATAGGTAGTCCAGACCATATAGCCTGCGCAGGTATGTACCACACCTTTTGGTTTGCCTGTAGACCCGGAAGTGTACAAAATGAAAAGCGGGTCTTCTGCATCCATTTCTGTTGCAGGCATGGTGATAACATTATACTTCTCTATTTGAGATAAAGCATATTCCATTTCGTCTTCCCACCAAACATCCCTGCCTTTCAACATGGAAACCGGTCGCCTGGTTCTCGTGTAAACGATTACCTTTTTTACAGTCCGGTTACCAATTAAAGCATCATCAATGATGCTCTTTAATGGAATGTCTTTGCCACCACGGTATGCGCCATCACAGGTAACAATAAATTCCGCATTGGCATCGTACAAGCGGTCTGCGATACTCTGCGCGGAGAATCCTCCAAAAATTACACTATGTATGGCACCAATTCTTGCGCAACCTAAAACCGCGTAGGCCAGTTCGGGTACCATTCCCATGTAGATACAAACGCGGTCGCCTTTCTTTACACCATTATTCAGCAGTACC
Organism: Ginsengibacter sp.; assembly: GCA_039933035.1. GTDB lineage: Bacteria > Bacteroidota > Bacteroidia > Chitinophagales > Chitinophagaceae > Ginsengibacter. Next base: position 3,497 of record JBDTOV010000072.1, read on the forward strand.
TGTGCAAACTGGCATACTCTTTTATGTAATCTTGAATACGTGACTACTCTCGTTCTCTCTTCCGGGTTATTGGGTTCCCAGATAATGGCGGGCTTATCGCCTAATTTTTCAAGATGGCGATCAATGCAATTTTCGGTGATATTTAGTTTAGCGCCTTTAAACCATTCAATTTTTGGTTCTTTAAAATTCCATTCAAGTACCTTATCCCACTTTCTTCGCCAGTGAAAATTTTCCGCGACATCAGCCCAGAAAGATTCCGGCTCATTAACACTCTTTTTATATGCTTCGTTATATTCTTCTAATGAGTTTATTTGATACGGGTATTTCATATTTCAATCGTTTTTATATTAACTGGTTTATTTTTTACTTAGCCTGTTGGCTTTTTCATATTCTTCTATTTTGATAACTTCTGGTATAGCCGGAACCATCGCTTTATAAATAGCATCTTCAATAGACCCTCTTATATTTAGTCTGTATAAATCTACACTTCTCGTTGGATTCACACGATTGCTTAAAAATACGTAAACCAAATCATATTTTGGATCAACCCAAATACAAGTACCCGTGTAGCCGGTATGTCCAAAAGTAAGCGGTGATGCAAATCTTGAAGGATAAGGATGTGGATCTGAAGTGGTGTAATTATCTTTTTCAGGCTTATCAAAAGCAATACCACGGCTGCTTGTACTTGAATTATAAGCAGTGAATAATTTCAATGTTGAAGGCTTGATGTACTGTTTTCCTTTGAATGATCCACCATTTAAAAACATTTGAAGGATGGCCCCGATATCTTCTGCATTGCTGAATAAGCCCGCGTGTCCTGCATCTCCGCCAAACATGGCGCTTCCCTCATCATGAACATCTGCATGCAAATGTTGGTACCGGAAATATTGATCCAATTCTGTTGGGGCAACCAAATTGGTGTCAAACCTGTTCCTGGGATTAAAACCAATAGAATGAAGCCCCATAGGTTTATAAAAATAGTTATCAGCATATTTATCGATCCTCAATCCTGAAATAGCCCGGACAACATCTGCCATAAAAATGAAATCGTTGTCGCTATAAACATATTTCCCCCCGGGAAGAAGCTTACTGTCAAGAATACTTTGATTCATTGTGTCTGCATAATCGGTGCGTAAATACAAATTCTGTGCAACTCGTACTCTAAATTTAGCAGATGAGTCTGGCTGAAAATATTGCGGTAGTGGCTTTCCTGTAACCAGGTCAACGGTTTTCTTATAGAAAACAACATCAGCGACAAGCCCTGCCTGGTGAAGAAGTATATTTTTTATATTTAGATTTTTTTTGTCACTTTTTCTTACCCATGGCAGATAGGTTCCCAATGTTTTATCCAGTCTTAATTTGCCCTCGTCATACAATTTCATAACGCCTAGGGTAGTACCGCAAATTTTTGTTACCGATGCCATATCATAAATTGAATTCAGGTTGACAGGATACGGCGTATCGTAATTGTATGTACCGTAAGCTTTTTCAAAAACAATTTTTCCATGCCGTGCAATTAAAACCACGCAGCCGGGATAAGCCTTTCCGGCAATTCCCGCCTGGGCAATAGAATCAATATCGTGAGTCATTTGCAAACCATTAAGCCCTTCAATACCTGGCGTTGCAAGCGGCATAATTCTTTTGCTGATAATGCCGCTTCCGTATGTATAATTGTCGCAAACGGTAACAGGCAATGTGCCTTTGGCAAGTATTTTTCCTTCAAGAATATCTGCAGCAGCATTTTGAGTGATGGAATCATCTTCATAGCAGGCAACAAGATTCCTGGCGTCACAGAAATTTTTAAGTGCGTAAGGGTTGCCGAAATCAACGAGGATGGTTTTGTTATTTTGTTGTACCTGGTTTATTAGGTCCAGGGCATACTGGCTTATTTTGAAATTATTTGCCGGGTATCTCGCGTAGTTATGAACGCCTATTACTACTGAATTGTATCGGTTTTTAATCAATTCGACGGTTGATGGAATTCTTGCAGCATCTTCGTTATAGTTAAAATAAAAAGCATCCGCTTTCAAATCATCTTTCAGCCTGGTAGCGAATGTATTGGCACTATCAATACCGATTCCTACATAAACAATTTTCTTATTTTCACCTTTGAGCGGAAAAAATTCTTTATCCTTATCAGCTAATATAGTGATTGCATTGTCAGCAACCAGTTTCCTGATATCATTTACGCCTGCATTTAAATCATTGGTTAGGTTCTCCGTATTCACTGGATTTACATTGGCTACTCCATATACATATTTATACTCCAGCACTTTTTTGCACTTTGCGTACACATCATCCCAGCTTAATTTATTGCTATCAATAGCCTCTTTAATTTTTGCAATAGATGTTGCCACATCTTCAGGAAGGCAAAGCATGTCATTACCTGCAATTAATGATTGGGCTGCTATCTGGCCACCTGGAAAGAATTTAGCCACACCCTTCATTCCCAAAGCATCCGTAAAAGTGAGGCCGTTATAATGCAACTTATTTCTCAATAAACCGGTAACATTCTTTTTTGATAAAGAAGTTGCTGTATTAGGTGTTACGTCAATGGCCGGTATGTATAAGTGCGCAATCATAACGCTGCCTACTCCTGCTGCAAACATTTGCTCAAACGGGTAGAGTTCCAAAGAATCCAGTTGCTGCATACTCTTATTAATAACCGGAAGATCCAGGTGTGAATCCACAGAAACATCGCCATGGCCGGGAAAATGTTTTGCACAGGCGAGTACACCTTGTTCCTGCATTGCCTTCATATAAGCAACCCCGTATCGGGCAACTTTATATTTATCCTCTCCGAACGAGCGGTCATTAATAACAGGGTTATCCGGATTGTTATTGATGTCAACAACAGGCGCAAAATTCACCTGGATACCTTCCCGCTTACATTGCCCGCCCACCAGTTTTCCATAAGCAGCAATAATAGACGTATCATTCACAGCGCCCAGCATCATCTGGTGATTTAGCGGGATTACACTATCCATCCTCATACCTAAACCCCATTCCCCATCAATGCAAATCATTAAGGGGGTTTTGGCAATGCTTTGAAAATAATTGATAAAATTTGCCTGCTTCACCGGGCTTCCCTGGAAAAGCACAATGCCACCGATGTTATACTTTGTAATGGCATCCGCAATTAAAGAATCATAGTAAACAGGCCCGTCTTTTGTGTAACTACTTTCCCGCAACACCATGAGTTGGGAAATTTTTTGGTCATCGTTTAACGTATTAAAAACGCTATCAGCCCAATGCTTTGCACGGGTGTTTTGTTGTACCTGTGAAAATGTTGTGGAAGAAACTGTTAGGAAAAGAAAAGCGGTAAGCAGGGATTTATTCATCAGAAAAAATATATTTTTAGTAGGGCGCAAGGTAAACAATTATGAATTTGCAGAATGACGTTTATAGTAAAATTGTAGAACGCAGCCATTTCCCGTTGATATGATGTATCCCAATTTTTTTAAGTATAAATATCATGGCAGTCATGATATTGGTAAAGGACCTGAAAGTAAAAAAGATACCGGATTGAAATATGTTTTTTTATTAGAAAGATTAAAATAATTGTTGAAAGTACAAGGAAGGGCTATTTAGTTTATACTGCAAAACTTGCTGTTTGTACAGATGGCAATTCTCCTGAGGCATTTAAAATTAATATTATAGAAGCAATTAATCTGAATTGAAAACAAAGTGACAAAGCCATTAGCAGTTGTCATCTTAAAATATCATTGGATCTTCCCCGGTTTATGCGTTATATAGGTTTATGAATTGTTAGTTAACGCCTACCAACCTGTATCGGTAAATCCCGACGGTTTTCAATTTCTTCTCAATAAATGCACGGCGGATGTCAATTTTGAAAATGTTTGGAAATAATTTCACTTTCCTTAAAATGGTTTTCGATAAAATTTACCGCCTTATAATCACTAATTTTACGGATTAATCAAAAGAAATTTTTTTGAACGACATTATTAATTTATTACCTGATAATATTGCCAACCAGATAGCAGCCGGCGAAGTAATTCAGCGCCCCGCCAGCGCTGTGAAGGAATTGCTGGAAAATGCGGTAGATGCGGACGCCACTGAAATAAAACTTTTTGTAAATGATGCCGGTAAGGCTTTGATACAGGTAATCGATAATGGAAAGGGGATGAGTGAAACCGATGCCAGGATGAGCTTCGAGCGGCATGCCACTTCTAAAATAAAAAATATCGACGATCTGTTTCATATTAAGACGATGGGTTTTCGCGGAGAAGCGCTTGCCAGCATCGCTGGTGTGGCCCAGGTGGAATTAAAAACAAAAAAGGCAGGAGATTCGATTGGCACTTACATCCAGATTGAGAATAGTGTTGTCATTTCACAGGAACCAGTGGCTACCAATGAAGGTACTAATATCGTCATGAAGAATTTGTTTTTCAATGTTCCCGCAAGGAGAAATTTTTTAAAGAGCAACGCTTCGGAATTGCGACATATCATTGATGAATTTATACGGGTGTCCGTGGCTTTCCCGGGATTGTTTTTTTCACTTACTTCTAACGGACAGGAAGTATTTCATTTAGAAAAAGGTTCACTGAAGCAAAGAATTATTCAGATACTGGGGAATAATTATAATGCAAAATTAGTGAGTGTAAAAGAGGAAACAGATTACCTGGATATCTATGGGTTTGTAGGCAAACCCGAAACGGCAAAAAAAACAAGAGGCGATCAATATTTTTTTGTAAACAACCGTTTTATAAAAAGTGCTTACCTGAACCACGCTGTTATGAATGCATTCAGTGATATGATTGCAAAAGACAGTTTTCCCATGTATACTTTATTTATTGACCTGGATCCGTCCAGGCTTGATATCAATGTACATCCCACCAAGCAGGAAATAAAATTCGAAGACGAAAAAATCATTTATGCCTTCGTGCAATCTGCCGTAAAACATGCGCTGGCCCAATATAGTGTAACACCTACATTGGATTTCGAATTGGATGCGTCCATACAGCAGAGCGAGGCCGTTAGCCAACCTTTTACTCCTGAAAAGCAATTCGAGGCTTCCGGCTCTTCCCTGTACAATACATTTACTCAAAAAAACCAGGCGCATTTTATTAATAGTAAAAGTGATCTGGAGCATTGGGGCAGGGCTTTCCCGCCCTTTTCAAAACCGCCAAACCAAAATGCTGAAGTTGATTTTTCAAATACTGACAATACAAGAAAAGGAAATGATTTTCCTTCTTCCATAAAAGAGATACGCCACGTTACATCAAATAAAAGGCCGTCTTCGGAGGAATTATTGCAGGTTCATAAAACTTTTATCATTGCACAAAATGAAAATGGATTTATAGTAATTCATCAGCAAAATGCCCATGAGCGTGTTTTGTACGAGCGCTTTATAAATGCTATGAAAGGCAAACCCATCGCTATTCAAAGAAGTCTTTTCCCGGTTACGCTCGAAGTAACGCCTGCCGATGCCGTTTTAATTAATGACCTGTTACCCGATCTCAATTTACTGGGTTACCAGGTGGAGCCCTTTGGTAACAATACTTTTGTAATCCAAGGGTCGCCTGCTGATGTGCCTGATGGAAATGAAAAAGCTTCCCTCGAAAAAATGCTGGAACAATATAAGCACTTCAGCATGGACGTTAGTTTTAGTAAAAGAGAAAAATTATTGCGTTCCATGGCGTGGCAGCAATCGGTAAAAGCAGGAACTTTTTTAGCAGGAAAAGAAATGGGATCGTTGGTTGAAGAATTATTTGCCTGCGAGGTTTCCAATACAACTCCAAACGGGAAGCCGGTTTTTCTTGAGTTCAAAAAAGATGAATTGGATAAGATGTTTGGGAGGTAGCCTCACTCTATCAGGCCTCACCACAACCAGGCCTCATCCCAACCCCTCTCCGAGGGAGAGGGAACTACTTTATTAAGTCTTCGATTGAGGTGTTTGTATTCAATTACTTGCAAAAGTTCTATCAGTTACTTCTTTTCTGAAATTGAATATTTTTTTAATTGAGATATTACAATTAATGTATTGGCGAAATCCCCGACAAACCAAATAAAGGGCCTCACCCCAACCCCTCTCCGAAGGAGAGGGAACTAACTTATTGAGTCTTCAATTGTGGTGTTTGTATTTATGTTCAATTATTTGCAAAAGTACTATCGGTTACTTCTTTTCTGAAATCGAATTTTTTTTAATTTAGATTTTACAATTAAAGTATTGGCAATGTCCCCCAAAAACCAAAATGGGCCTACCCCAACCCCTCTCTGAAGGAGAGGGAACTACTTTATTAAAAGTTCTTGCTGCTGGTTAACCAGCCTGTTTTCCGAAAGTTTTGTCTGTTACCTCTTTCCTGTAATCGAATATTTTGTTTAATTGAGATTTTACCATTAAAGTATTGGCAATGTCCCCCAAAAACCAGAATGGAATTTTATAGTGAACAATGTCTGTCATCTGAATACCTTCACTGGTTTCTTTGAAATGATGCTGATGATGCCAGAATGAATAGGGCCCGTAGCGCTGCTCATCGATAAAATATTTCAATGGCTCTATGTGTGTTATCTCCGTCATCCAGTATAAAGGAATACCCAATAAGGGTTTTACGGTATATTCTATTAACTCGCCGGCATACATGGTGTCGCCATATTTTTCTGATAAAATTTGGAAATCTAGATGAGGCGGAGTAATGGTTTTAAGATTTTCAGGAGCTGAAAAAAAATTCCATACTTTTTCAATGGGCGCCCTGATAACCTGTACTTTTTTGAACTGGTAAACTTTGCTCATAGTATCTGTTGGCATATTAACAAAGCAAATAGGAAAAGGTTGCGAAATAGCAAGAATCTAAATCTATTGAAAGCCGGTGCCCCATTCTTAAAGCTGAACTGGCACCGCCGCCCAGGCCAAACGATTCCAATTCATTTATGGCACAAATCGTTTTTAGAAATTCCAGGGTAGCGGTGCAACTACATTTTGTAGTAACACGTAAATTCATTTTTTTGCAATTTCAGGGTAGCACATAAAAAGCTTAAAACCGGCTTCCGCAAATAACCTGCGTCTACAATTTCTTTTCGGATGCGTGGCAACCCATAAAATTTCATAATGGCTACCTGGTCTTTGCTAGGATCATAATTGAATACTTTCTCCATTACATGCAATGATTTCTCTTCAAAATTAATCTCAGAAAAACGTACATCCCAAAAGACTTTACTTGAAATATCCGGTTTTTGCATAATCAAGGCTAATCAGAAAATTTAGGAAAGATTATTTTGAAAAGGATAAAGCAATACTACACTTTGGGGGAATTGTTTACACAATGGGAATATTTGGAAAAGACAATTGCGAAGATCGGGATGTTTTCTTAGTACATCTCTCAGCACATCACACTATAGAAGGCGCCAATCCATAAGCATTTTTGAAAGCGTAAGGGAAATGGGAAAGATTTTCAAAGCCTACATCCAGGTAGATATCCGAGGGTTTTTTCCCTTTTTCCCTGATTAAAAAATATGCCTCTTTTTTTAAACGCCTTTGCTGTAGCCAGTTTCCCGGTGAAGTATTAAATATTTTTTCAAAATCTCTTTTAAAGCCAGCAAGGCTTCTTCCCGAAAGTTTTGCAAAATTGCTGAGCGGAACATTGTAGGTAAAGTTGCGGTTCATGAAAGCCTCGGGATCTATCTTGTGTGGTTCACTGAAATCAAACAATAAATTTTTTAAACCCGGACGTATGGTAAGAGTTTTTATACCGAATGCCTCCAGTTCTTTCAGTTTATTTTCCCTTCTTCCCGCGCCATACACCGTGTAGCCGGATTTAGCCAGGTAGATCGCCGTTTCCTTACCAATACCTGTTGTGGCGCCCGTTATTAATACAATCTTTTTCATAATTATTTATTTAAACACAAAGTTCAACATAATCAAACGCCGATTGTTTGTTGAAAGGCTCAATTTATTTTGTTGTAAAGCTCATGTAAAAGAAAGAAAAATTTGGGCTGCCATCTTTGGTTCATTGGGCGGATATAGTTCCGGCTATTATAGGAAAAAGGTTGTTGCTTATCTGTAATAATAGAAAATGACCTGATAAAAGACATACAGCATTAAAGTTAGTTGTTAGGGACGAATTTACTAAAATGTAATAATGTAACTGATATTACAGGAAATGTGTAAGCTTGCATAAAGATTAAATAAGCGTAACAAAAATGCCTGTCCCGCAATCATTACCTACAATAAAATTTGCCTCAGCAAAAGCATGGCAAACATGGCTGGCAAAAAATTATAGCAAGTCAAAGGGTGTGTGGTTAATGTTTGCGAAAAAGAATGCAGACACGCCAACGGTAACTTATGCGGAGGCATTGGATGTTTCACTTTGTTATGGCTGGATTGACGGGCAAAAGAATAGTTATGATGACCAATACTGGTTACAAAAGTTTTGTCCGCGACAACTAAGGAGCATTTGGTCTAAGAAGAATATTAAACACACAGAGCGATTGACACAAGAAGGCAAAATGGAAACGGCAGGATTGAAAGCCATTGACGCTGCCAAAGCGAATGGCAGTTGGGAAAAAGCTTATGATGCACAAAGCAGCATGACGATTCCCGAAGATTTTTTAAAAGCCCTGCATAAAAACAAAAAAGCATCTGCTTTTTATAAGACCCTGAACCGTACCAATGTTTTCTCAATTGCTTTTCGTTTACAAACCGCGAAGAAAGAAGAAACAAAACAAAAGCGCATTACGAAAATTATTGAGATGCTGGCAAGAGAAGAGAAGTTTCACTGAGCTGTTATTGGCCGGCGACTAACTAAGAGCATTGCGTAGTGGGTGATATTTCATCATCCGGGTCAGTTACATGCAATAGCGGCATTTCAATAGTAAGCTCAATCACAAAATTATTTGGGGCTGTCATCTTCGGTTCATTGGTCGGCTATAATTCCGGCTATTCGCTACAAGTCCCCGCTGCACTGTGTTTCGCTGTGGGCTTTCTGCTTCTATCCGGCAGCCTTTGAGCAGAGGAATAAATGATAGCAATGGCATTTGATTGATATGGATTTTTATACCATTTGTAGATTTGCTTAAAATGTGATTCGTGACACAAAACCATCGCTGGTATCATACTCAACGATTTCCTGATTCCATCGGAACGATTCATCGATAAAACCAAAATCAAAAAGATAGATTCGTCCCTTAGGAACGTTTTAAGCAAGACCAGTTGGATTCTTTTTATCTGAAAGTCGAAAGCTAAATAAAAACACATTTCTCCATAGCTTTACGTCGTAGCACAATAAAAAAAATGTCATTTTCAAATAAGCACATAACTAAGCAATATTTTTTTGAGATTATTCAAAAAAGGTTTAACGAATATGAGGAAGCTATATTTGGAACAAGGCCCGGGAGTAGATTACACATGATGAGTGTGTCACTTTATAATATCCAAGAATTAAAAAAAGAAGTTGAAAATTATAAACTCGCTGGTGATTTCTTTTGGGGATTTGGTTTCAATAAAATTTGTGATGGGGAGCACGAATATAATACACATGATGTATTTGAAATTAAAAAAATTGGTGGATTAAATAAGCATCATGAACCCTACAGGATCATGCAACTACTTATGTTTAAAGTTGAAAATGAACATATGTATGTATGCACTTTTTCTTTCGATACATGTAAGATTAACTATAGTTACAATCTCAACATAAAATATTCTTTGAAAGATTTCGAAAATGCTTTAATAAAAAAATCTATTAACTCTACAATAATCGAATTTATTTTTAAAAGCGCTGAAAAACCCATCCGTTTTCAAATCGATACTTATCATTACGGTCGTAACACTCTTAGTGGCGAGCAGTTGGTTAAATATTACCATGACAAAATGATAGAAATAGTAGCACCCTATAAAGTTCCTGTCCTATTAATACAAAAATATCAGCTCAATTTTATAAATGATTTTATTAAAAACATCCAAGAATTACAACGGCAAGATACTAATGAGGAATGTATTAGAAAGCTAAAGGAAGAAGATAAAAGAGACGAATCCGCATTTAGATTTTGGTTTCAAAAATGCTTTTCAGTGCAAGGGTATCATGCAGAAGCTGAGCCAGTCAAGGGCGATGGGCGTATAGATTTAAAAGTTTTTCATGATTCTATGTCTAATAAAATAATTGAGTTTAAAGAATGGTGGAATAGTGATAGAAAATCAATCATTATACAATTGTGCAACTACCTAACCGAATTTGAATCGGAAGGTTTCATATTCATGATTAATGATAAGCAGTTCGATATAATTAAAAAGTACAGAGAAATAATCGAAAGCCTTGAAATGAGGTTTATGGTAGGAAGCTGGCAGGAAATTTCAGTTGAACCTTCAGGTTATTCTTATTTTATATCCAAGCATGATTTCTCTCGTAAAGGAAAAATTATATATCATTTTATTTTTCCAATCTATCAAATCACGTCGGATTCTCTATGATATTTTAGCTCTTAAATATTAGCCGAATAAAGCAAAATGATGTTTTCATATTTTATCTTTGCACATGCCTTCCAAAAACTACCAATTAGAAAAATTCAATAAAGAATACAATCGCCTCAATCCAGAGCAAAAGAAAGCTGTGGATACCATTGAAGGGCCGGTAATGGTGATCGCAGGTCCGGGCACGGGAAAGACACAAATTCTTTCTGCACGCATTGGTAAAATCTTGCTGGATACCGATACGCAGCCACAAAATATTCTTTGCCTTACTTATACGGATGCAGGCGTTATCGCCATGCGCAAGCGCATTTTGGAGTTTATCGGCGCCGATGCTTATAAAGTAAATATCTATACGTTTCATGCTTTCTGTAATGATGTGATACAGGATAACCTTAGCCTGTTTGAGAAGACCGCCCTTGACCCCGTTTCTGATTTGCAGCGAATAGATTTATTTAAACAGCTCATCGATTCATTCCCGAAAAATCACCCGCTGAAACGGTACCGTGGCGATGTGTATTACGAGATCAACAACCTGCATTCTTTATTCAGCACGATGAAGCGGGAAGGCTGGTCGCCGGAATTTATTAATGAACGCATTGATGCCTACATACAATCTCTGCCGGAGCGCAGTGAATATGTCGCTAAACGCGCATCCGGTAATTTTAAGAAAGGCGATGTACGTATTGATAAGATTGAAGAAGAAACTGAAAGGATGGAAAGATTGCGTGCTGCGGTAAATGAATTTACGAATTTTCAGCAACTCATGCGCAAAAACAATTTGTATGATTTTGATGACATGATCAACTGGGTGATAAAAGCGTTTGAAGAAAATCCAAACCTGTTATTGCGTTACCAGGAACAGTTTTTATACATCCTGGTGGATGAATACCAGGATACCAGCGGCACACAAAACCGTTTGGTGGAACTGCTTATCAACTATTGGGATAAACCCAACGTATTTGTAGTGGGCGATGATGACCAAAGCATTTATCGTTTCCAGGGCGCCAATGTCGAGAACATGTTGGGCTTTGCAAACAGTTATAAAAATGATTTACTAACGGTTGTACTTACCAGTAATTATCGTTCAGTTCAATCAATTCTGGATGTTTCCAAAACCATTATTGACAAGAATAATGACCGGCTGATAAAGCAAATCGAAGGTTTAAGTAAAGACCTTTTATCTGCTAATGTAGCCATCAACCATCTCACGCATAAGCCGGTCATTCATCAATATGAAACGCAGCGGCAGGAGATGATCGGTATTACGCAACAGGTTGAAAAAATGGTAGCGGCGGGCACTGACCCAAAAAAGATAGGGATCATTTATAAAGAGAATAAATACGGAGAAGAACTGGCGCAGTATTGTAAGCTGTTGAAAATTCCTTATTACAGTAAACGCAGTTTGAACATTCTCTACATTCCTTTTGCGAAAAAGATTATTTCCATTTTAAGATATCTTTCATTTGAACATGATATTCCTTACAGTGGTGATGAATTACTATTCGAGATGTTGCATTACGACTGGTTCAATATACCACCGATTGAAATTGCCAGGGTAAGCATTGAAGTAGCAGACAAACATTTTACAAAGGATAAAACTTCGATAAGAAAATTATTGTATGAAAGAAGCAAGCAACCGGTGATAGACTTATTTACACAAAGCATGAATGAGGGTTTGAAGAAAGCCAGTGAGGCAATAGAAAGCCTTATTGCAACCGTGCAGAATGTAACATTGCAAAGTTTGTTTGAATGTATTATTCGTGAAGCCGGCGTGTTGGGTTACATCATGCAAAATGAGGAAAAAATATGGCTGTTGCAGGTGCTTACCGGTTTGTTTGATTTTATAAAAAAAGAAACCCATCGCAATCCCAATCTTGATCTGAAACAGTTGATAAAGTTATTTGACCTGATGCAAAGCGAAGGTCTGTCGCTTCCGCTGGTTGAAATAAGTGGCAATGATAAAGGCGTTAATTTATTAACGGCACATGGTTCAAAGGGCCTGGAATTTGAATATGTATTTTTTGCAGGATGCAATGCAAGTCTTTGGGAAAAGAAACGCAAGCCTTCCGGTGGTTATAAATTTCCGGATAATATTTTTGCACCGCTTACCCCAGGTGCAGGGGATGGGAGTGAGGGTTCTGATGAAGAACTCAGGCGGCTTTTTTATGTAGCGCTTACCCGTGCCGAGCAAAATTTATATATCTCTTATTGTTCGTACAAGGATGATGGAAAAGAGCTGGAGCCATCTATGTTTATCGCGGAGATTTTAGATATTCATGCGCTGCAAACAGAAAAAGTTTTTATTGATGAAACGACGCAGGCTGCGTTTCAAATTTTGCAATTGCAAAATGACCATCAACCTGAGATTGAAAAAATTGAAGAAGCATACATCAGGACTTTGTTGGAAAGATTCGTGATGAACGTAACCGCTTTAAACAACTATCTAAAATGCCCGTTGGAATTTTATTTTAAAAATCTCATCCGTATTCCTTCACCAAAAAATGAAGCAACAGAGTTTGGTTCTTCAGTGCATTATGCATTGGAGCAATTGTTCAAAAAAATGCAGAACGATAAAAATGTTTTTCCGCACAAAGAAGATTTTATTAAAGATTTTAACTGGTACATGCATCGCCATCGTGAAAGCTTTACCAAGGAACAGTTTGACAGAAGGTTGGAATATGGCGAAGAAGTTTTATCAAACTATTATGATAAATATTTGCATAGCTGGAATAAAATCGTCGCCTTAGAAAGAAATATTAAAAATGTTGTGGTAAACGGAGTGCCTTTAAAAGGCAAACTGGATAAACTGGAATTCAATGGGAAAGAAGTGAACGTAGTAGATTATAAAACCGGCGACGTTGATAAAGCGAAAGACAAATTAAAGCCGCCGCAGGAAAAGATACCTAACGGTGGTGACTACTGGCGGCAAGCTGTGTTCTATAAAATTTTACTGGATAATCATAACCGTGACTGGCTCGCAGTGAGCAGTGAATTTGATTTCATTGAACCGGATAAAAAGAAAAATTACCGTAGGGAAAAAATTTATATCAACCCGGAAGATATTACTACGGTTAAAGAACAAATTATAAAGGTGTGGGGTAACATTCAGCGGCATGATTTTTATACCGGCTGTGGCAAACCGGATTGTCATTGGTGTGAATTTGTAAAAACAAACAACATGGCAGTCGCTTTGCATGAATTAACAGAAGAACCCGAAGAAGAGATTTAGATTTATTTTAGGAGGCGGAAAAGGCTTTATCAGTTGAAAGCAATTATGTTTGCTTTTTTTCTGAAATGAATATACGGACCATAACTTTTTTTACTGCAGTTTGCTGCTCCATTTACATCATATCCGTTCTCGGAAGTAGTTGTGCTCAAATAGTAGCTCCCACAGGCGGCCCGCGGGATTCCATTGCTCCTATTCTCGTGGAGGCAACTCCTCCAAATGGTACGCTTCATTTCGAAGGGAATCGCATTACACTTACGTATGATGAATATATACAACTGGATAGTAAATTGTCGGAAAACCTGTTAGTGTCTCCCACGCCAAAACTCAATCCGAACATCACGTATAAATTTAAGGTAGTTACCATTAAAATACGGGATACACTGGAGCCCAATACCACCTATCGTTTTGACCTGGGCAACTCAATAAAGGATTTAAATGAAGGCAATCCATTTAAAGATTTTTCGTACGTATTTTCTACCGGTTCCTTTATTGATTCTCTCCAGTTTTCCGGCAAAGTTCAGTTGGCGGAAACAGGAAAGATTGATTCTACCTTATTAGTTTTTTTATATAAAGACCTTGATGATTCCGCTGTATTAAAACACAAGCCCAGGTATATTACCCGTTTAGATAGTTCCGGCAATTTCACATTTCATAATCTTTCCGGAGGCGTGTATAACCTGTATGCATTAAAAGATGAAAGCGGTCAAAAAGTGTACAACCACGGGGATGAATTATTTGCTTTTTCGGATAGTACGGTCAATGTGGGTGACAGCACAAAACCTGTAGAATTGTTTGCTTACGCTGAAGAGAAACCAAAGGCAAAAAGCACTACTACCACTACAGGATCTGCTGATAAAAAATTGAAGTATACCCCGTCAATTGAAAATGGCAGGCAGGATTTACTCACACCACTCACGCTGGAATTCAATCACAAACTTAAAAACTTTGATAGCCTGAAAATTGAATTGACCGATACCCTTTTCAATCCGGATAAGTCAGCCAGGGTAAGCATAGACACAACCGGTAAAAAAATCACCCTTAAACATACCTGGCTTGATAATACTGATTACAGGTTGATTATTTCTAAAGATTTTGCTACAGACACTCTCGGGGTGGCCTTGTTGAAATCGGATACGATCCATTTCAAAGCCAAAAGAGAAGGAGACTATGGAAGTATTAAAATAAATTTTAAGAACCTGGAAAAATTCAAACATCCTGTTTTAGAATTTGTATTAAATAATGAAATAGTAAATGCTTTCCCGCTGACCTCGCCGCAATGGAGTGTGAAGCTTTTTAATCCCGGGGACTACGAGGTACGGATCCTCGAGGACAGGAACCAGGACGGCATTTGGGATCCGGGAAATTATCATTTGAAATTGCAACCCGAAAAAGTATATGCCATTCCACAGAAAATAAATATCCGTGCAGATTGGGAAAATGAACGGGACATTGAACTTTAGATGCTTATCAAGGTCGTTTCCCAACCTTTAATCCTCAAACTTGATCAATCTTAATCGTACTGTATCTTTGCCGCATGATTTTTTCTTCCTCACTTTTGGAAAATGCTGTAAACGAATTCGCGAAACTACCCGGTATCGGTAAGAAAACAGCTTTGAGGCTTGTACTCCATTTGCTTAAAAAAGGAACAAATGATGTGAGAAGTTTCAGTGAAGCAGTTGTAAAAATGCGCGAAGAAATTAATTTCTGCTCCCGCTGCCACAACATCTCAGACAAAGAACTGTGTAATATTTGTAATGACAGGGCACGTAAGCAGCATATGATTTGCGTAGTAGAAAGCATCCGTGATGTAATTGCTATAGAGAGTACCCAGCAATATAATGGTCTGTATCATGTGCTGGGAGGAATTATTTCACCACTTGATGGCATCGGTCCTGACCAGTTGCAGATTGAATCGCTTATAAAAAGGGTAGTGGAAGAGAAAACCGAAGAACTCATCTTTGCATTAAGCCCCAATATCCAGGGGGATACCACTATATTCTACATCAGTAAGAAACTGAATGGGCAACAGGTGAAAATTACCACGATAGCCCGGGGTATTGCATTTGGCGGAGAACTGGAATACGCGGATGAAATGACACTGGCGCGCAGCATTTCAAACCGGATGCCGGTAGAGAACTATGTGGGAAATAAATTGTAAAAATTGATTTTACTCATTAACCCGCCGGCGTTGATGCGCTGAAATACCCCATTTGCGCTATTGCAAGCACGACTATTATTAACTAACTTGCACCACATCCTTTTAATTTTTATAATTTGAATAGCACCGTATCAGAAAATAAACCGGTCATTGGATTTACCTGTGGTGATCTTAATGGCATCGGTACTGAATTAATTTTAAAATCACTTTCAGATAGCCGCTTCCTTGATTTTTGCACTCCGGTAGTTTTTGCCAGCAACAAAGTCATCAACTTTTATAGGAAAAGTATCACTGAAATCAATTTCAGTTTTGCCAGCATAAAGGATTTTTATAAACTAAATCACAGACAGGTAAATATTTTTAACTGCTGGGAGGAAGAAGTAGCTATTAATCCCGGGGCATTAAGTGACATAGGTGGGCAATATGCGATAAAGAGTTTGCAGGCAGCCTCAAAAGCTTTAAAAGATGGAAAAATTGATGCTTTGGTGACGGCTCCGCTGCATAAAAGCAATGTGCACAGTGCCGATTTTTCATATACCGGCCACACACCGTTTCTTAAAGATTTTTTTGCAGTAAGTGACGTGCTGATGTTAATGATTTCCGATAGCTTGAAAATAGGCCTGGTTACTGAACATCTCCCGGTAAAAGATATAGCCACTAACATTACCAGGGAAAGTATCGTAAGCAAGCTATTTATCCTGCACGCTTCGCTGAAAAAGGATTTTAATATAGAAAGGCCCAAAATTGCGGTGTTGGCTTTAAACCCTCATGCAGGTGATAACGGCCTTATTGGAAGCGAAGAAGAAGAAATTATTAGGCCGGCAATTAAAGAAGCCAAGCAGCATAACATGCTCGTAACGGGTCCTTTTAGTGCAGATGCTTTTTTTGCGAGAGGGCTATATAACAAATTTGATGCAGTCCTGGCCATGTATCACGACCAGGGACTGATCCCGTTTAAGTCTCTCGCGATTGGTGAAGGCGTTAATTACACAGCAGGATTACCGGGAATACGGACAAGCCCGGATCATGGAACCGCCTTCGATATTGCAGGAAAGGATAAAGCAGATCCATCCTCGTTCAGGGCAGCAATATTTAGCTGTATAGATATCCTAAATAACCAAAAAAAGTATGAGGAAAACCGTAAAAATCCTATCCATAAAATGAGCGCTTCCGTAGTTGCCGGCGCCATCGATGAAAAAATAAGTGAATGATTGCTGATTTTTCAAGGCTTGGTTTGTAATAATCGGGTAATTATGTGCGTTATATTATCCGAGAGGCAAAATTCGAATGGCAAAATAATGTCAGGCGAAATAAGAGCAAGGGAAAATATTTTTTTTCATAGCTGGTTTTTCATAGCTGGTACTTAAGATTAAATATTAAATAATTCTAAGTATAAATTTCTTTACTTGAAACTTAATTATACATTTGTAACAGACTGCTTAATAAGAGTTGCTAAATAATTTTCAGGCATGGATAACATTTTACTGAGCGGGGGTTTGGCGTTTTTAATCACGTTCTTCTCAATACCCGTCATAATCGAAGTTGCCAAAGATAAAAAACTCTTTGATGAACCCGATGAAAGAAAAGTGCATAAAGCGGTAGTGCCTACCCTGGGAGGGCTTGGTATTTTTGCCGGGTTCATCGTGGCCTCTTTATTAGGCGTACCCTCTTCGGTTCCACCCGTTTTCCAGTATTTTGTTGCTGCTATTATGGTGATTTTTTTTCTTGGAATAAAAGATGATATTTTAATACTCTCGGCCTCAAAAAAATTTATTGGCCAATTGTTTGCGGCTGGCATTATCATCAAATTTGGTGGTATCCAGATCAGCGATATGCATGGTTTTTTAGGTATGCATGCCATTCCGCATACAGCAAGTATGTTGCTTACCATGTTTACTATTGTTGTTATCACGAATTCGTTTAATCTTATTGATGGTGTTGACGGGCTTGCCGGCTCCCTGGGCTTAATGACTTCTTCTATTTTCGGAGCATATTTTATTGCTACCTCTCAACTGATGTACGCGGTAATGGCTTTTTCCCTCGTTGGAAGCCTGGTAGCTTTCCTTATCTATAATTTTTCTCCTGCAAAAATTTTTATGGGAGATACCGGTTCATTGTTAATCGGTCTTTTAAATGCTGTTTTTGTTATAAAATTTATATCCGTCGCGGCTGACCCCGGTCTTGGTTTCCCGTTGCAATCTGCACCCGCGATCGGTTTTGCTATTTTAATTGTGCCTCTTTTCGATACGTTACGAGTAGTTACCATGCGTGTTTTAAGCCGCAGGTCGCCGTTTAGCCCCGACAGGAATCACATACATCATTTTTTACTTGACCTTGGCTTAACCCATAAAATGATCGTATTAACCTGTATAAGCTCCAATGCGATTTTTATAGCCCTGGCTTATTTTCTTCGATTTACAGGAACGACCATGGTGATATTGGCCCTCTCATCTGTTTCATTGGTGATGGTAAGTATTATTTACTATAGCAGGCCCAAAACGAAAGCCAACGCATTTGTTTTACCTGGCCTTGATCACAAAGAACCTATCATCAGATCTCACAAAATACTTACTCTTGCAGGAGAGCCATTAGAGCAGAATTAAATTGTATTAACTTTTTAATCAGCCTGATTTTACTATTTTTGGCACTTTTTAAGCATCACATCTTCGGGTGGGATATTTTTGTTATAAACTCAACATAAAATGACAGACGATTTAGCAGGTGTATTGGAGGATGGTACTGACTCTATGAAGAAAGCAATAGATCATTTTGAAACCGACCTTATAAAAATTCGCGCAGGCAAAGCAAGTCCTGATATGCTCAATGGAATTGTAGTTGATTACTATGGAAATCCCACACCCATCAGCCAGGTGGGTAATTTAAGTGTAATGGACGTACGTACCCTTACCATTCAACCCTGGGAAAAAAACATGCTTCAGCCAATAGAGAGGGCGATAATTGCAGCCAACATTGGAATTAATCCTCAAAATGATGGCAACCTGATTCGTTTATTTTTACCTCCGCTCACAGAAGAAAGAAGAAAAGAACTTGTGAAACGAAGCAATGCGGAAGGCGAACATGCAAAAATTGCCGTACGCAACATTCGCCGCGATGCTATTGAACAAATCAAGAAATTACAAAAAGACGGCCTCAGCGAAGATGCTGCCAAGGATGGGGAAAGCGATATGCAGGAAATTACCAATAATTATATTTCCCTGATTGAAAAACACCTCGAAGCAAAAGAAAAAGAGATAATGGCTGTATAAATTTTTTAAGATTCACAATGTTGAAAGAACAATTACTGATATTAGTAACGACACCGTTATATCTTATTGTAATTGGCCTGGAGATGGTTCTAAGTCATTTGCATCTGAAAAAATATTACTCGGTAAAAGATACGTTTATTAATATTTATTTGTGCCTGCTGAATGGTGGCATTGACCTCCTTTTCAGGGCCGTATACATCGTTATTCTTATTGCTATATTCCGGTTTCATTTCGCTGATTTTTCTTTTAACCCTGTTATATACTGGTCTGCCCTTTTTATTTTGGAAGACCTAGCTTTTTATGTAGAGCACCGGGTTGATCATTTTTGCCGTTTCTTTTGGGCGGTGCATGTTACCCATCATTCATCAGAAGAATTTAATTTAACCACCGGCTTTCGCTCTTCGGTTCTGCAGCCGCTATACAGGTTTGTTTATTTTTTACCACTGGTGTTGCTGGGTTTTAAACCAATTGATATCGTATTCATGTATTCACTTACCCAGATTTATGGTATACTGGTGCATACCCGCTTTATTGATAAAATGCCCCAATGGTTTGACGCTGTTTTTGTGAGCCCTTCCCATCATAGGGTACACCACGCAAGCAATATTCGCTACCTTGACAGGAATATGGGCATGGTACTGATTATATGGGATAAGATATTTGGAACTTTCCAGGCTGAAGTAGAAGAGGATCCTGTAAAATACGGGCTTACCAAACGACTGGATAATCCACATCATCTCACAAAAATAATTTTTCATGAATGGCAGAATATCGCTACGGATCTGCGAAAAAAAACACCTCTTTCTGTTAAATTGAAATATTTAGTGAAGCCACCCGGCTGGAGCCACGACGGAAGCACGAAAACTGCTAAGGAATTAAGAAAAGAATCCGGTCTGTAAAAAGCAATTGATGGCTACCTTAGTTTATTTTCCCCATTGACAAAATAAATTCAGCAGCGATAAAATGATTAAGGGAAACCTGGCAGAAACTATAAGGAACGCTTAAGTAG
>JBDTOV010000073.1:0-23330 GCA_039933035.1 Ginsengibacter sp.
TTCCTATCAAGTGGGCCCACCTGGGCTCGAACCAGGGACCACCTGATTATGAGTCAGGTGCTCTAACCAACTGAGCTATAGGCCCGAACTGCCGGGGCAGTAAAATTCAGGAGTGCAAAAATAGAAAAATTCGTCAAGTGAAAAGAAATAATTTTCTTTGAGGTATGGAAAAGTACGAAGCAATCATTTTTGACCTGGGCGGTGTTATCTTAAATATTGATTATCACTTAACACGCGCCGCCTTCGAAGTTATAGGCGTAAAAAATTTTCATGAAATGTATTCACAGGCAGATGCAAATGACCTGTTTAAAAACCTGGAAACCGGAAAAATTTCAGAAGATTCTTTCTATACAGCGTTGATCTCAAGCACCGGAATAGATTTACCAACAGAAAAAATTCAATATGCGTGGAATGCGATGCTGTTAAATTTCAGGGAAAAAAGCTTACTGTTTCTCAAAGAACTCAAACCAAAATATAAACTTTTTTTACTCAGCAATACCAATCATATTCACCTGAAGGAATTTAGAAAAATCTATCTTGAAGCGGAAAGGGCGCAACCTTTTGAGGCATTATTTGATAAAGTATATTACTCGTGTGAAATAGCATTAAGAAAACCTGATGCGGAATGTTACCAATTGGTGCTGGCTGAAAATAAACTGGAACCGGGGAGAACGCTTTTCGTAGATGACTCGGCCCAAAACGTAGAAGCAGCAAGGATTTTGGGTATGCAAACCATTTTATTACCTCCCAATAAAAATATCGAAGATCTGTTCCTGTAAAAATTATTTTATCTCCTCAAAATCAATATAATCACCTTCCCTTTTTACTTTGGGTTCCGGCTGAGCAGATGCTGGCCGGGTGTTGGCTGCATTCATATCCTGCTGCATTTTATTATGCATTTCACCAAACTGTTTTTTTATCTTTTTTGTAGATTGATACACCGGGATTATAAACTCAAATATGAGCTGGTATAGTATATAAATTAAAAAAAGTTCTGCTGCAATTCTAAAGATATTCATACAGCAAAAATAAATATTTAATTTTTTAACAGGATTGTAAAAACTTTACTTTAACATAATTTGGAACGTAATTCTTATTTACAGTATATTTGCAGCGAAAAATGAATCAACGAAGGGAACGGCAGCGTTCCCTTTCTTCTTTTTCAAAAATTTGTGTATTGAATAAAATAGATGTGGTAACGCCCTTAAAAAACATCCAGGATTTTATAGCAGGAATTACTTCAAAATCGGAAACGGTTTTTCCTGTGGAAGTAAAAATATCTCCTTCCAATGATATAAAGGTGTTCCTGGATGCGGATGACGGTATCACTATCGAAAAATGCACTTCGGTAAATAAAGCTCTTTATAAATATATTGAAGAATCGGGGCTGTTCCCCGATGGAAATTTTTCACTCGAAGTTTCTTCCCCGGGTATAGATGAGCCATTAAAGCTATATCGTCAGTATAAAAAAAATACGGGAAGGAAAGTGGCCGTATTATTAAACGATGGCGCTACAACCGAAGGAACACTTTTGGATGTAAGCGATGATACAATAACGATAGAAGAAAAAACCGGTAAAGGCAATAAAATAGTAATTAAAACAACAACAATATTATTTAATCAGATAAAGCATACAACGGTGCTGATAACTTTTTAAAAAAAAATACATGGCAAGTATCAATTTGATTGAATCCTTCCAGGAATTCAAAGATGCAGAAAACATAGACAGACCTACCCTGATGAAGGTTATGGAAGATGTTTTTAAAACATTGATCCGTAAAAAATACGGTTCAGATGAAAATTTTGATGTGATTGTAAATGACCAAAAAGGTGACCTTGAAATTTTTAGGAGAAGAACGATTGTGGATGATGATGACCTTTACAACACACTTACTGAAATTGAATACAAAGATGCCATAAAGATTGAACCGGATTACCAGGTAGGTGAAGAATTATATGAAGAGGTCGATATACAGAAAGAATTTGGAAGAAGGGCGATTCTTGCCGGGAAACAAACCCTGGCAAGTCGTATAAACGATCTTAAAAAAAATATTCTTATTAAGAAATATGAAGAAAGAGTTGGGGAAATCATAAGCGGTGAGGTATACCAGGTGTGGAAGAAAGAGATCTTACTGCTCGATGAGGAAGGCAATGAAATGTTACTTCCCAAATCGGAACAGATCCCTTCTGACTATTTCAAAAAGGGGGAAACCATCCGTGCGGTTGTAAAAAAAGTAGAATTGAAAAACAGCCAGGCTGTTATTATTGTGTCAAGAACAGATACTTCATTTCTCGCCAAGCTCCTGGAGATAGAAGTGCCGGAAATATTTGATGGCCTTATTGTAATAAGAAAAATAGTTAGAGACCCGGGCGAAAGAGCCAAGGTAGCGGTAGAAAGTTTTGATGATCGCATTGATCCCGTTGGAGCCTGCGTAGGTATGAAAGGAAGCCGGATTCATGGGATCGTTCGTGAACTTAAAAATGAAAATATAGATGTAATTAACTGGACAAATAACATCCAGCTTTTAATTCAGCGATCACTCACCCCGGCAAAAATTACCAGTATGGATGTGGATCTGGAAGCAAAACATGCCAACATATATTTGAAGCCTGACCAGGTGTCACTGGCCATCGGGCGAAGAGGAGTCAATATCAAACTTGCCTGTGAGCTTACCGGGTTGGAACTGGATGTGTTCCGTGATAACGAAGGAGAAATTGAAGAATATGATGTGGACCTGGATGAATTTTCAGACGAAATAGAATCATGGATAATAGATGAATTGAAAAAAATTGGTTGTGACACAGCAAAGAGCGTATTACAGCTTTCTGATGAAGAACTGGAACGCAGGACTGACCTGGAAAAAGAAACCATTGCGGAGGTAAAGAAGATTCTAAAAGAAGAGTTTGCAAGTGAATAAGCTTTTTTTTAAAAAAGGAATTGCTTATTAAAACATTAATTTTAATCACAAAAATGTCCTTCTTAATAAAAAAAGAAGGAGAGGACCGGTTTAATGGCAGAAGTAAATACACCACGTTTAATGGCAGCAGCCAAAGAGTTTAACATAGGTAAGGATACCTTGATAGATTATCTTTTGTCCAAAGGTTTTGAGGGAGAGGATCTGAAGCCAACTTCGCGAATATCCGAAGAAATGTATCGTGTATTACAGGTAGAATTTCAAACCGATAAGGTTGCCAAGCAAAAGGCTGAACAAATTGATCTCCCCAAAAATGCCACAACGGATTTCAAAAAAAGAAGAGATGAACAGGATCTTTCTTTTAACAAAAAAGAGCCGGTAAAAGCTAAAGAAATAATTCCGGTAGTTGAAGCACCTGTAGAAGAAGTTATTGTTCCAGAAAAGATGCCTGAAGAAGTGGTTATAGAAGTGCCCCCCGTAGAAGAAGTGCCCGAAACTCCACAACCTGATATTATAAAAATTGAAGCACCGGCAGTGGAACCACTTAAGGTAATTGATAAAATTGACCTCAGCACTATTGATTCTTCAACCAGGCCCAAAAAAGGCACTCACGTTACGGGCGGCAAACAAGGGATAGCTAAAGAGCTCCCGGGTAAGCCAGCAGAAACAAAAAAGCCTGAATTAGAACAATTATCGCCCGCAGTAACCCCTTTACCAGGACCGGTAAAAGCAGAACCGGTGATTATCACAAATATAAAAGCAGCCAAACTGGAAGGGCCTAAAATACTGGGAAAAATTGAGCTCCCGTCTAGTAACGATACACGGCCGAAACCTTCAGATGAAAGGCGCAAACGCAAACGTATTGTTGTTGAGAAAAAACAGCATAACAACAATCCCCCTCCCGGAAATTTTCAACGTCCGCAACCAGGTGGTCAAAGGCCCCCGGGAAGATTCAATAGGAATGCACCTCCACCCGCACGGCGCGAGGAAAAAGAAATTGACCAAAAAGAAATACAGGATAAAATAAAAGAAACCCAGGCTAAACTCGCAGGATCTGGTGGCAGAGGAAAAAGCCTAAAAGCCAAATATCGCAAAGCGAAAAGAGAAGAGGCAGCCGAAAATGTAGGGGAAGAGGTAGCAGATAATAAACTGCAGGTTACTGAATTTATTTCAGTAAGTGAGTTTGCAAATCTTATGGATGTAAGTTTTGCTGAAGTCATCAGTAAATGTATGAGCCTGGGCATTATGGTTTCCATTAATCAGAGACTGGAGGCAGATGTTATTGAACTCGTCGCAGGTGAATTTAATTTTGAAGTAGAATTTATAGGCATTGATGATGAAGCTGAATTTGAAGACGACGAAGATGAAGAAAGTGATGAAAACCTGGTAACCCGTTCGCCCATTGTGACCATCATGGGCCACGTTGATCATGGTAAAACGTCGTTGCTTGACTATATACGCCAGGCTAATGTAATCGCAGGTGAGGCTGGTGGAATAACGCAGCATATAGGTGCTTACGAAGTAACCCTTCAAAATGGAAGAGCCATTACTTTTTTAGATACACCGGGCCATGAAGCATTTACAGCTATGCGTGCCCGTGGTGCAAAGGTTACTGATATTGCCGTAATCGTTATTGCTGCGGATGATGCCGTGATGCCGCAAACCAAAGAAGCCATTTCCCATGCACAGGCCGCTAACGTGCCTATGATTTTTGCACTCAATAAAATTGATAAAGCAGGCGCCAATCCTGAAAAAATTAAAGAGCAGCTTTCTGCGATGAATATCCTGGTGGAAGAATGGGGTGGCAAATATCAAAGTCAGGAAATAAGCGCCAGGCAAGGTTTGCATGTTGACGCACTTCTTGATAAAATTTTACTGGAAGCGGATTTGCTGGACCTCAAAGCCAATCCCCAAAAGGGCGCAAGTGGCACCGTTATTGAGGCCTCGCTTGACAAAGGCCGCGGCTATGTAGCTACTATTTTAGTACAAAACGGCACCTTGCAACAAGGGGATCTTTTGGTATCAGGTCAAAACTACGGAAGGGTCAAGGCAATGTTTAATGAACGCAATCAACGTACAGAAACAGCGCCTCCCGCAACGCCTGTGTTAATCCTTGGATTGAACGGTGCACCCCAGGCAGGTGAAACATTTAAAGTGTATACGGACGAATCTGAGGCCAAAGATACTGCCAACAGAAGAGCGCAAATACTTCGTGAACAGGGTATTCGTGCCAAAAAGCATATTACACTAGATGAAATAGGCCGAAGACTCGCACTCGGGAATTTCAAGGAACTCAATTTAATTATCCGTGCCGATGTGGATGGCTCAGTAGAAGCGTTAAGTGATTCTTTACAAAAATTAAGCACGGAAGAAATTGTGGTGAGCGTAGTACATAAAGGTGTTGGACAAATTACGGAAAGCGATGTCTTGTTGGCTACTGCATCCGATGCCGTTATAATTGGATTTAATGTACGCCCTGCTTTGCAGGCCTCAAAACTCGCCGAACATGAAGGTGTTGAAATAAAAACCTACTCGATCATTTATGCTGCGATAGATGAAGTGAAGAGCGCAATGGAAGGAATGCTCGAGCCTAAAATCCAGGAAAAAGTTCTTGGTATTTTAGAAGTGAAAGAAACCTATAAATTTGATAAAATAAGTGTTGCCGGTTGCATGGTGATTGAAGGCAAAGTTGCCAGGAACAATCGCATTCGCCTGGTGCGTGACGGTATCATTATCTTCACTGGAGAACTGGGAAGTCTAAAGCGCTTTAGAGATGACGTAAAAGAAGTAACTACCAATATGGAATGTGGCGTAAGCATTAAAAACTACAGTGATACCAGGCCTGGTGATATGATTGAAGCCTTTGAAGAAGTAGAAGTGAAAAGAACACTGTAATCTTCTCAGGCTCGTTTTCTTTAACAAAACACTTTCAACATTTAACTTTTCAAAAAAAAATCTCACGTTTTACAGGTGTATTTTTGATGCAGGCGATTTGTCTTTACCCGCAAGTACCACATCCAAATAATAAACAGCATATTTACTGATGAAAAAAAGTCTATTTACCATTTGTTTCATCTCAGCAACATGTATCTTATTTGCCCAAACAAAAAAAGTAGTGGCGGATAAAATAATTGCAACGATTGGCGATAAAATAATTCTTAAGAGTGAAATTGATAACAGCATAGCTGATATGCAACGTCAGAATATTGATATCCCCGCTAACGGAAAATGTCTTTTACTGGAGCAGGCACTTGGCTTAAAAGCTTTAGTTTTACAGGCGGAAATAGATTCTATTCCCGTTTCGGATGAAGACATAGATGCTGATATTGATAATAAAATCAGGTATTTTATAAATCAATATGGTTCGAAGGAAATTTTAGAACAAATCGCTGGTAAATCAGTCTTTCAACTTAAAGAAGATTTCAGGCAGTCATTTCGTGAACAAAAGCTGGCCCAGGGCGAACGAGATAAAATTGTTGCAGATATAAGAATAACGCCCAAGGAAGTAGAACAATATTACGATTCTATTCCCAAAGACAGCCTGCATTTTTATGAGTCACAGATGGAAATCGGGGAGATCGTAATTTATCCCAAACCAAGCCGCGACCTGGAAACGTATGCTATTGATCAACTAAAAGAATATAAAAAAGAAGTCGAAGACGGAAGCAAGAAATTTGAGTCGCTCGCCTCTTTATATACTGATGATCCAAGCGCTAAAGATGTCGGAGGAAGACTTGAAATTAACAGGAACGAAAAATCAATAGATGCGGTTTTCCTGGCAAAAGGATTTTCCTTAAAAGATGGCCAGGTATCCAGCGTGTTCAAAAATCGATTTGGGTACAATATTATTCAAATGGTTAGCAGAAATGGAGATGATGCAATTATAAGGTACATTTTGAAGATTCCTCAAATTAGTTCTATTGAAATAAATGAAACTAAAGAAAAATTAGATACGATTCGTTCGAAGCTGGTGGCTGGCAATATTGATTTTGGACAGGCCGTTTCAAAATATAGTGAAGATGAAAACAGTAAGTTTACCGGCGGCCGTATCCCGGCAAGAGATGGAAGCACCTTTATAACTATAGACCAGTTGGATAAGGACCTGGTTGTGATGCTAAAAGATCTTAAGGTAGGAGAATATTCCCAACCAATTGAGTTTAATGATGACCGTGGAAAAAAGGGAGTAAGAATCGTACAAATATTAGATAAGACGCAACCTCATCGCGAAAACCTTAAGGATGATTACGATAAGGTAGCTCAGCGGGCGTTGGAAGAAAAGAAAAATGACGCTTTGGAAATGTGGTTTACAAAAAAAATTCCTTCATTTTATGTAAACATTTCAGATGAATATAAAGCGTGTAAGGAAATGGAAAAATGGGAAACGAACTCAACAACTGTGCAAAAATAATCTGGATAATATTTTAATAAATTAGGGCTCTCAGGAGCCTTTTCTTTGCAAAGAAATATCGCGCAGTAAATAATAACAAAACAAATTATTTTCCTTTTTGCACCTCTTTTAGAATACCTTAATTTTGCGCTTCATTCCAAAAGATGAGCGATGAAATAAAACATGAATGCGGGCTCGCATTTATGAGATTACGGAAACCTTTTTCTTTCTACCGGCAGAAATATGGTACAGTGCTTTACGGGCTTAACATGCTGTACCTCCTGATGGAAAAGCAGCACAATCGTGGCCAGGATGGTGCCGGCATCGCCACTGTAAAACTTAATACCGAACCTGGATACCCCTTTCTTCACCGTTTAAGAAGTTCGGCCAACCAGGCCATCGCCGACATCTTTTCCCAGATAGGTGAACAGATAAATGAAATAGAAAAGTATCATCCTGAAATAGAACAACATGCAGGCCTTATGAAA
The DNA here is from genome assembly GCA_039933035.1 of Ginsengibacter sp. Taxonomy (GTDB): domain Bacteria; phylum Bacteroidota; class Bacteroidia; order Chitinophagales; family Chitinophagaceae; genus Ginsengibacter. The sequence continues at coordinate 7,791 of JBDTOV010000073.1, forward strand.
GGCCATATTGATTTCCTCGGGGAGTTACTTCTTGGCCACCTGCGCTATGGAACACAGGGGAAAAACAATGTTCAGTTCTGCCACCCTTTTATCAAAAGAAATACGATACCGGCCCGTAACCTTGCCCTCGCTGGTAACTTTAACCTGGTAAATAAAGAGGAATTATTTTCATTAATTAACAGTCATCCTGATGAACTCGACAGGCAAAGTGATCTTGGCGCTATGATGGATGTTATACATCATTTCCTGGTAAAAGCGGATGAAGCCTCACCCGAATCAACTGATATAGTGTCTGTCCTAAAAAAATCAGTGTCGCTTTTTGATGGTGGCTTTACATTTGGAGGCCTTACCGGCAGCGGAATCGGGTTTGTAGTAAGAGACGCCAATGGCATACGCCCTTGTTATTATTACGTTACAGATGAGGTAATTGTTGCCGCCAGCGAACGGGCGGCTATACGTACGGCTTTTAATGTCGGTGAAAATGAAGTAAGGGAATTGATGCCAGGCAATGCCCTGATTGCATACCCCGACGGAAATTTTTCAATAGAACAGGTATTAGTACCTAAAGAAAGAAAAGCATGTAGTTTTGAACGGATATATTTTTCCCGGGGAAGTGATGAAAAAATTTACCGTGAAAGAATTGCCTTAGGATACCACCTGAGCGAATCTGTACTTAAAGCGGTCAACTACGACCTTAAAAACACTATTTTTTCCTTCATACCGAATACAGCAGAAATTGCTTTTTACGGTTTGCTGAAAGGCGCCGAAGATTATCTGAGTAAAACAAAAGTTGAAAGAATATTAAGCTGGGGCAAAGATTTTGATGAAGAGAAACTAACGGAAATGGTTAACCGTAAAGTCAGGATTGAAAAAATTGCTATCAAGGATGTAAAGCTTCGCACATTCATTACTGCGGACACCAGCCGGAATGAGATGGTGCAGCACGTGTACGACATAACGTATGGTACCGTAAGAAAACATGAGGACACGCTGGTGGTTATTGATGATTCCATTGTAAGAGGAACTACTTTGCGTGAGAGTATCATCCGCATGCTCTCAAGGCTTGAGCCAAAAAGAATTATCGTAGTCTCTTCTGCGCCGCAGATAAGGTACCCGGATTGTTATGGAATTGACATGAGTAAACTGGGCGAATTTGTAGCCTTTAAAGCGGCCATGGAATTAATAAAAGAGAGAAAAATGGAGCCGCTTCTCCATGAACTTGTTGAAAAATGTAATGATCTCAAAAGAAATAACCGCCTGAATTGTGAAAATGTGGTGAGGCACATTTATAAACCTTTTACCGTGGAAGAAATTTCAAAAAAAATTGCACAGCTTATAACACCGGAGGAAATTACAATACCTGTCGACGTAATTTACCAAACTATTGAAGATCTGCATGAAAGCTGCCCTACTAATTTAGGTGATTGGTATTTCACCGGAAATTATCCTACCCCCGGGGGCAACCGGGTTGTAAACAAAGCTTTCCTAAATTATATGGAAGGAAAGAATGTAAGGGGATATTGATTTTTGCTTAATGAGTATAAATCTTTAATCTTAATAAACATATTAACAAATGAAAACGCTGCTCCTCATACGACATGCAAAAAGCAGTTGGGACAACACTATTATTGACGATTTCGAAAGGCCTTTGAATGAGCGTGGAAGAAATGACGCACCAAAGATGGCTAATAGAATTAAAGATAGAAAAATAGCAATCGATACTTTTGTTTCAAGTCCCGCCAGGCGGGCAAAGAAAACTGCTGAACTATTTATGCATGAATTTGGCATTAAGGAAAAAAAACTAACTCTTATTCCATCGTTATATGAAGCGTCGGTAAAGAATTTTTATGATGCAGTCGGTAACCTGGACGATAATAATACCATAGTCGCTTTGTTTTCCCATAATCCGGGCATTACAGATTTTGTAAACACGCTAACTGAAATGGTCATCACCATGCCGACCTGTAGCATATTTGCTATAAATATTCCTATAAAAAAATGGATAGATTTTAAAGAAGCCAACAAGAAATTTCTTTTTTTCGACTTTCCTAAAAATGCCTGATTTTCTTTTGTATTTCAGTGATTATTTCATATGGACAATTTGCATCTTTAGCGCACACCTTGGTGCAGCAACTTGGTTCCATGTAAAATATTTTATCGCGCTGTACTGGGTTTCGAAAAAAATTTGTCCCCATTAGTGGGTATGGACTTTCAGGTATGGAGTCAAAATAATTTATTGATGTGCAATATTGCCCGTTTTGAGAGACTGAACAAATTCGTTTATTATTTTTTTATAGCCAGTAAAGGAAGATTTCGGTTTAATAAAAGGAAAATTCACTGCTTCTGCGAGAACAGTTTCCAGGGAAAAATTTACCTGGTCCACGGAATAAAAATATTTTTTATCCTTCAGGTAGCGTGAAAGATACTCCTGTTCTGTTTGGCCCGGCGTGGGTACCAGTATCGCATTTTTCTCCAGCTTCACCAAATCCATAACTGTAGTGTATCCGCTCCGGCTTATAATTATTTCCGATTGTTGAAAAGCTTCATTTAATTCAAAAGCGGAAAGATGATTCACAATTTTTATTGATTCCCTTTTTATCTCTGGCACTCTTTTTTCTCCGGGCAATCCCCTCACAAACAATATTCTTTTATCAGAGGTTTGTAACTCAAACAAAATTATTTTCTCAAATATTGTTCGCTGTGGTTCCGGTCCTGAAATCGAAATCAAAATATCATACATTTTCGGGAGATCAGTTAATCTTTCAAATCTCGACAAAGGCCCCAGGTAAGAAATATTAAATGGTAAATTTTCCTGGTGAGAAAGCTCACCGGCAAGCCCATTTTCTTTACCATCAGGGATCCAACAAGTATGGTATTTTTTAATATAGCGATAATGTAATTTTTGAAGGAGTTTTTCTGAAAATGTGTGACCCGTTTTAATGACGAGTTGGTGCGTAATATACACCGAAGGAATTTTTTTAGAATGCATCCCAAAACGGTTATCCGAAATAACCGCATCAATGCTATAGTCACTTACGATTTTCTTTACCCATTTATTTTCTTTCCAAATTAAAAAAATAATATGCGGAAACTGTACGGCTAATTTAAATGCCAGCCACCTTTTTTTGCCGCTATATTTAATATTATAACCAGGGGCATGCAAAATGGCCAGGGTTGGGAATTCTTTTTTAAGTAGAAAATAATTGCTTCCTGAGGCGGCGATGTATACTGCACAATTTAGTAAAATTAGCTCATTAATAATTGGAATACAACGTGTTGCATGGCCCAACCCCCAATCTAATGGTGCTACCAATATTCTTAATTCCCCTTTGGGACTGTTAAAATTGTTGCCGTTTATCAAAACATTGCAATAATTATTTATGAAAATTGCTTAATTTAGGAGATATTTTATGAAAATCGTAAACAAAATCCTATTCGTTCTTATTATTATGATTACTGTTTTTACTATAACCAGTTGCAATTCTTCCAAAAAAAGTAATTGCGGTTGTCCTAATAAAAAAGGAATGGTGGGGTATTAGACTAATACTATAAAAAACCCAAATCCAATGAACAAATTTAACCGGGATCTTTTGGTATTGTTCAAAGAAGAATTAATGAACCCCCAGGCAATAGAACATGAAGTTGAAATGCTTCATGAATTACTATATTCTGTTGAAAAGATTGATAATCTAATCATAGCCCATGAAGTGATCAATCTGAATAAATACAAAATCATTTATGATCCTAAAGTTATCCGGGAAACAATTTGCCTCAGGGAATTAAAGCCATTCATTTTCCTGAATAATAAAAACTAAATTCTGTAATTGGTTAGTGTATTGACCAGGTTTCCCTTCCCTTTAATAGTCTATCCAAATCTCCATTTCCTTTTGAGGTGATCGCCTCTTCAATTTGCATTGACATTACGTCTTCATAGCAAGCCCTGTCTTCCTGGTAAAAAACTCCAAACGGTCTTGGAAAATGACCTTCTGTTTGCGGGTTATCGAATAATCTTGTGAGGATTTGCGCCTTGAAAAAATCCCTTTCATCATGTATCCATAAATCGTTCTCAGTCGTTCCCTCGTTTAAATCAACTAATAGAGGACGTGGCCCGTCCAGTTTAATACCTTTATTTTTTTCAGTGCCAAATACAAGCGGCTTTCCATGTTCAAGGAACAATGCCTGTTCCGGCTTTGATTTTTTCTCGGTAAATATTTCAAAGGCGCCATCATTAAAAATATTACAGTTCTGATAGATTTCAAGAAAAGAGGAGCCCTTATGAGACTGCGCCCTCAAAATCATTGCTTGTAGATGTTTAGGATCCCTGTCCATGCTCCTGGCAACAAATGAGGCATCGGCGCCCAATGCCAGTGCAGAAGGATTAAACGGATGATCTATACTTCCAGAAGGAGTACTCTTGGTGATTTTATGCTGTTCACTTGTAGGAGAATATTGTCCTTTGGTAAGGCCATAAATTTCATTATTAAAAAGTAAAAGATTTACATCAAAATTTCTTCTTAATAAATGAATGGTATGGTTTCCGCCAATGCTAAGGCAATCACCATCTCCTGTTACAATCCAAACACTCAGTTCCGGCCTGCTGGCTTTTAATCCGCTGGCTATTGCGGTAGCCCTGCCGTGAATGCTATGCATTCCATACGTATTCATGTAATATGGGAAACGGCTGCTGCACCCAATTCCTGATATCATCACAATATTTTCTTTCGGGATGCCAAGCGTTGGCATTAATTTCTGTACCTGGGCAAGAATCGAATAATCTCCGCAGCCAGGACACCAGCGTACTTCCTGGTCTGTGGAAAAATCTTTAGCAGTTAAGGTTACAGGGGCGACGGTAATTTCACTCATCTTAAAATAGTTATTGTATCAAAGTTACTACAATACAATGTTACAGGAAATGTAATCAATTATGAAATATAGAATATTAAGTGTAAAATTATTCAGATAACTGTCATTTTATTTAAATTAAGCAAACCCAAAATAAAGTCAGGCAACAGAAGTTTCTTGGTAATAGGGCTATAAGTCCATTATAATAGGTTATCAAACAAGAACTTCACTCTTTTTATGTTCACGACAACCTCCCAATAATCTACACCACAATACAAGAACTGATTAATAAGTGTTCCGTTGACAATAACAGCCCGCGCGAATATTTCGCAAATCTCTTCGTTTTAAGGCTCATCATTACCGGGATTTACCTAAACAATAACTAATTCAATCATCGTAATAGCAAACTTGCCATGAGTCCCGGCATTCCTTTATTTTTATCAGTCGATCCATCTTCATACTTATTGCCATTAGAATTCCAGTTGCTTTATTTACAAAATTACTTTCACTTAAATAGGGTCATCCATTTTCCACGCCGGGTGATAAATTCATCAATACGTATTTAAATACTAATCTTCTTAAAGTGAAATATCATGCAAAAATTATGAGCATCCATTATAGACAAAATCAATTTCATTAATTTTACTCCTTAATACTATTCTTTATGAGTGAAATAAAATTCGACTTTGGAATGATTGGATTGGGTGTGATGGGAAGCAACCTCCTGCTTAATATGGCCGACCATGGATTTGCGGTAATTGGCTATGATAAGAATCCTGATAAAACAAAAGCATTTGAAACCTCTGCAGGACCAAACACTGTTGTAAAAGGAGTCAACAAACTCCAGGAAATGATACACCTTTTAAAAGTACCGCGAAAAATTATGATGCTAGTTCCGGCAGGTATCCCGGTAGATAGCGTTATTAATGATCTCATTCCTTTACTGCAGGAAGGGGATATTATTATAGATGGTGGTAATTCTCATTATACGGATACGCTTAAAAGAATTAAAATTCTCCAGGATAAAGGTTTTCACTTTATGGGCATCGGTATTTCGGGAGGCGAGGAAGGTGCCCGTAAAGGTCCAAGCATTATGCCGGGTGGAGATGAGGAAGCCTATAAAGAATTGGAACCTTTGCTAAAAGCCGTTGCGGCAAAAGTTAATGGCGAACCGTGCGTAGGTTACCTGGGGAAAGATGCAGCGGGGCACTATGTAAAAATGGTTCATAACGGAATAGAGTATGCGATAATGCAATTGTTGAGCGAATGTTATGATCTGCTGCATAACGGTATGGGTTACACGAATGATGAAATGCAAAAAGTCTTTGGTGGGTGGAACAGTGGAGAAATGAAATCTTTCTTAATAGAAATTACATCGTCTATTTTTGAGAAAAAAGATGAAAAGGTTCCAGGTAAATATTTAGTGGATATGATATTGGACAAGGCGGGAGCCAAGGGAACCGGAAAGTGGACGTCAGAAGAAGGCCTCGACCTCCCCATGCCTGTGCCTACAATTGATTCCGCGGTTATGATGCGAAATTTATCTTCCCTGGTTGAAGAAAGAAAGGAAGCCAGCACACTGTACAATAGTAAACCCCAGGGAATAGATATTGATAAAAAAGACTTTGAAAACTTAATGCACGATGCTCTTTTATTTGCAACGATTATTAGTTATGCACAGGGCCTGGCTATGCTATCAACAGCTTCCGGTGAATTAAAAATGGATATTCCAATTCCGGAAGTGATAAGTGTTTGGAGAGGCGGATGCATCATTCGTTCTGCATTGCTTGATCATTTTAAAAAGGCTTATCAAAATCCTGATTTAAAAAATTTATTGCTCGATGGCAATATTGCCGGGCTTCTACAACAAAAAGAACAAAGCGCCCAAAAGATTATTTCCCTGGCCGCACTACATAGTTATCCGTTAGCGGGATTTATGTCCTCACTTAATTATTATAATGCCTACAGAAGGAAATGGCTTCCGACAAATTTAATACAAGCGCAACGGGATTTCTTTGGGGCCCATACCTATCAAAGAATTGATCAAGAAGGAATCTTTCATACCGAATGGGAAACAGCACCTGAAACCGTTTCCACTAAAAATTTAGATTAAAAAAGAAAATCAAATCAATGTTAGATTATAAGAAAATATCCCCCATGCTCATTTTCATTTTCGGCGGTAGCGGAGATCTGAATTATAGAAAATTAAACCCGGCATTATTTAATTTATTCCTCGATAACGCAATGCCTGAAAATTTCAGCATTGTCGGTATTGCCCGCAGAGAATATGAAGAGGGTGAATATATAAATCATCTGAAAGAAGGAATAGATAAGTTTTCCCGGAGAAAAGATTCTAGCGAGGAATGGGAAAACTATTCGAAACACATCGCTTACCAGCCCATGGACGTAAAATCGGAAAAAGATTATGCTAAGATTACCCAAATCGCTAAGGACACAGAAGCCAATTTTGGCGTCCATCCGAATATTATTTTTTATATGGCAGTAGCTCCCCAGCTTGTTCCAACCATAGTTAAAAATCTTGGCAAGCTTGATATTTGTCATGATACAAAATGTACGCGCATTGTAATTGAAAAACCTTTTGGACACGATCTTGAAAGCGCAAAAGAAATGAACAAAATGCTGGCAGAATTTTTTACTGAAGAGCAAATTTTTCGCATTGATCATTATCTCGGAAAAGAAACCGTTCAAAATATTCTTGCATTGCGTTTTGCCAATGCACTTTTTGAACCCATATGGAACCGGAATTATATTGAATATGTGCAGATAACGGCAGCTGAAATTGTAGGCGTAGAAGGCCGGGGAGGTTACTATGAAAATTCGGGTGCATTAAGAGATATGATCCAGAATCACATTTTACAATTACTTTGTATGATAGGCATGGAAGCTCCCGTGTCATTTGACGCCAACGAAATAAGAAATAAAAAAGTAGATGTACTAAATGCCCTCCGCAGGATCACCAGGGACGAAGTGCAGGATTATGCCGCCCGAGGGCAATACGCGGGAGGGTGGATGCAGGGCGAAAAAGTGCCCGGCTATGTCCAGGAAAAGGACGTGGCACCTGACTCCAATACAGAAACTTTTGCAGCGGTAAAATTTTTTATAGATAACTGGCGCTGGCAGGGTGTTCCGTTTTATGTACGGACAGGCAAACATCTTCATGAAAAAACTACGGTGTTAAGCATCCAGTTCAAACCGGCGCCTGCTTATGCATTTCCAAAAGAAGCAGCAGAAACCTGGCGGCCCAACAGGCTTACAATAAGTATCGCTCCCGAAATGGATATTTGCCTGCGTTTCCAGGCGAAGCGTCCGGGACAAACGATGATTCTCAGTCCCGTTGACATGGTATTTAAGTACCAGGAAGAATATGAAGGTGAAGAACCGGAAGCTTATGAGACACTTTTATACGATGTAATGGAAGGTGATGCAACGCTTTTTATGCGTGCAGACCAGGTAGAAGCGGCATGGGAAGTGGTGATGCCGATAATTGATGTATGGTATGCCAGAAAGCCTGTGGATTTTCCTAATTACTCACCAGATTCCTGGGGGCCTGAAGACGCGGAAGCTCTTATAGCCCGGGACGGCCACAACTGGATAAATGTAGTCCAAAAAATAAAAGAAAAATAAAATGAATCTACATATCTATAAAAGCAAAGAAGAACTGGGTGAGGCACTTGCCGCCTGGATGTGTGACCTTGTAAAATCCACTTTGAAGAACCAGGAGTTTTTTACACTAGTTCTTTCCGGGGGGGAAACGCCAAAAATTCTCTTTAAAATCCTGGCATCAGCAAAATTTAAAGATAAAATTAACTGGAACAGGGTGCATATTTTTTGGGGAGATGAAAGGGTTGTTCCATTTAACGATGAGCGTAACAATGCAAAAATGGCTTTTGCAATATTAATTGACAATATTGATATTCCTGGCAACCAGGTTCACATAATGCGTACTAATATAGAACCCATATTTGCTGCGCAAGAATATGAAAAAATGCTCCATAATTTTTTTGCTAACACTACAAAAAGTTTTGATCTCGTATTGCTTGGCATGGGCGATGACGGGCACACGCTCTCCCTTTTTCCGGGCTCAGACACCATTGAAGAAATTAATGAAAATGAAAACTGGGTACATACAGTGTACAACGAATTGCAACAAATGTTTCGCATCACCTTAATGCCGGTAATTGTTAACCGTGCCTCGCACATAGTTTTTATGGTTGAAGGCGCAAAAAAAGCAAACACACTTAAAGATGTTTTAGAAGGAAAATATAAGCCGGATCAATTACCTGCCCAGAGAATTAAGCCTGCAAAAGGTGAACTGCATTGGTTCCTGGATGAAGCTGTGGCCAAAGAATTAAGCAAACCATATGAGAAGGAACAGAAAAAATAATAACGTGCAAATTTCATTTAAATTTATGAAATTCTGAAGCTATGACATTCTTTGGCTTTTTAATTCTGCTGTTGATTGCTGCTATTTGTGGCGGCATAGGCCAGGCCATTGCAGGCTACGACCTTGGTGGTTGCCTGGTTTCAATAATTGTGGGATTTATTGGGGCTTATATCGGGCTATGGGTTGCCGGAAAAATGGGATTACCCCATTTTTTTACCATCACAATTGAAGGAAAACCTTTCCCGGTTATCTGGGCGGTAATAGGCTCAGCGATTTTTACTTTAATAGTTGCCTTATTCCGAAGGGCTTTTACCGGGAATAAGTAAATTCAACACAGCACATTCCCGGTCATTAATATTCAATCACCAATACCGGAATTTTCTTCCGGCTTATTTTGTTTTTCAAAATCAAGAATTACTGAATTGATGCAATAACGAAGCCCGGTGGGTGGCGGACCATCTTCAAATACATGGCCGAGATGTGCCTTACACCTGCCACATTCCACTTCTGTTCTTTTCATGCCAAAACTACTGTCGGGAATGTAAATAATACTCTCCTTGCTGATCGGCTCAAAAAAACTTGGCCATCCACAAGTACTGTTGAATTTCCCATCACTTTTAAAAAGGGGATTCCCACAAGCCGCACAATAATAAATTCCTGGTTCAGCGTGTATATTATATTTTCCTGTGAAGGCTCTTTCGGTTCCTTTTTCGCGGGCTATATGATATAAATCGCCTGGCAGAATGTCTTTCCATTCATTATTACTTATCGCCACCGGTGTGTCATCCGTCCTGGAATAAACACGATTCTTTTTATCCATATTCATAAATTAAATTGTTTTAAAAAACGAGTACGCAAAATTACAGGCAATTCAGATTGTAAAACCTAAACAAAATTTGGCTTACTAATGTTTAAAAGCCCGCTATTATCATTTTGTGTTTGAAACAATAATGAACATTGGATAAGGAATTATAAACTCCATCCATTATATTTGAACTTCACAAGGATTTTAGAAAGTATGTTTAATCTTATTTTATTTGGCCCGCCGGGCAGTGGGAAGGGTACGCAGTCAGAAAAGCTGATTACCAAATACAACCTGAAACATCTTTCAACCGGGGATCTGCTGAGAAGTGAAATTTCAAAAAAAACCCCTTTGGGCATAGAAGCGAAGAAGTTTATGGATAAGGGGCAATTAGTTCCCGATGAAGTGGTCATTGGCATGATAAGCGATGCCCTGGATAACCATGCCGGTGTCGTGGGATTTTTATTCGATGGATTCCCACGAACGGCAACACAAGCGGATGCTTTAGATAAATTGCTGGAACTCAAAAATCTTTCCATTAATGTGATGCTGGCTTTGGATGTTACTGAAGAGGAGCTGGTAAAACGACTGGTAAAACGGGGCGAAACCAGTGGCCGACCGGACGATGATAATGAGCATGTAATAAAAACCCGCATACAGGAATATCATAAAAAAACCTCTCCTGTGGCCGACCACTATAAAAAAGTAAATAAAGTAATATTGGTAAAAGGCGAAGGAAGTGTAGAAGATATTTTTAGAGGGCTTACAAAAGAAATTGACTCCCGCATGATAAAAAATTAATGTTCATTATTTTTTCAACTTTTAAAATTTGTAAAATGAAAAATGAAAAACAAACGTTTCTAAAAAAACATTTTATTCCACTATTGGAAAAATTAAAAGAAGATGAAAAAGGAAAATGGGGCAAGATGACTGCCCGGCAAATGGTGGAACATTTTGTAGATGCTGTTAAAAGTGCCAATGGCAAGCTTGTATTACCGCTTTTAAACGCGGGTGAAAAACTGCAAAAGTACAGGGCGTTTTTAATGACCGACAAACCTTTTAAACCAAACATCAAAAATCGGCTTATTCCGAAAGATGGACCACCCCTTCGCCGGCCGGACATGCAATCGGCGCTCTATAAATTACAAAAAGAACTGGATTATTTTTTTGAGCTGTTTGAAAAACATGCGGAGTTAAAAACCGCCAATCCTTTTTTTGGATACCTGGATTATGAAATGAATATTCAATTGCTATACAAATATGCCATACATCACCTGAAGCAGTTCGGTTTGGCATAAATCATAAAGATCCCGTATTCATTCTCAGTGGCTCGCTAATTTGATCAAATTTTATATCCCCGGTAGAAATGGAGAGGGTAAATTGATTTAACTTATCGATGTCAGCATTAAGAAGAGTATCACAACTATTCCTGTTCTTTTGTTTCCATCCCCAAATAGATGATTAATAAACTTCCCCCAACAACGGCTGCTTTCGCAAAAGGACAGGTATACAAATCTTCCTTTCAAAAAGTTTGAAAGGACGGCCTATTGCTGATGCAAGAAACCCGATATCTCTAATACTTGATGATCCTCCGGGATCTTTAATTGAAAAGTCATGCAGCAATAATACATCTTCTAATAAAATCATTGAGCCAGTTGTTTCAAAGCATCCTCATATTTGCTCTTAATGTCCTCATAATGATGAGATAAATTCAATTCATTTTGCTTGTTTAATTTTGAGAGGTGCACCAAAATTTCTTTTAATGAATCTCCTTCAATCTGCCTTGTAATCTGGTTGATGGCTTCAATTTTCATTTCTGCAACGCTCATCATATAAAATTTTCTACATCAAATAAGATATCTTAATGGTATTGTTAAATGAGCCTTATTCCAACTATGGTTAATTTTACACATTAATTTTTTACAAATGAAACTTGGTAATTATGTAACAGGAAGATGGATTGAAGGTGATGGTGATGGCCAACAACTGTACAATGCAGTGAATGGCGAACTAATTGCCCGGGCTACGACTACAGGTCTTGACTTTGCATCAATACTGAATTATGGAAGAACCAAAGGAAGCCCGGCCTTAACTAAGATGACTTTCCAGGAGAGAGGCCGTATGCTGAAAGCATTGGCACTGCACCTGCTGCAACAAAAAGAAAAATTTTACACCGTAAGTTACAAAACCGGGGCAACCCGTGCAGATAGCTGGGTTGATATTGAAGGCGGCATAGGAAACCTTTTTTCAAATGCATCCCTGAGAAGAAAACTTCCCAATGAAATATTTATGCTTGATGGCGATAATATTGGCCTGAGTAAGGGTGCCACTTTTGCTGCACAACATATTTTGCTGCCTAAAGAAGGAGTTGCCATTCATATCAACGCGTTTAATTTCCCTGTGTGGGGCATGTTGGAAAAAATCGCAGTTAACTTACTGGCAGGCGTAGCCGCAGTTGTAAAACCAGCATCTGTTACATCCTATCTTACCGAAGCGGTTGTAAGAGAAATTATTTCATCTGAAATTTTACCTGAAGGAGCCCTTCAACTTGTATGCGGCAGTGCCGGTGACATTTTGGATCATGTTACCTCCCAGGATATAATAACTTTTACCGGTTCTGCTTCTACAGGATTGAAATTAAAATCTCATCCAATAGTTTTGAGCCTTAATGTGCCGTTTAATCTTGAAGCAGATTCGCTGAATTGCATTGTATTGGGAAACGATGTAACACCGGGTAAGCCTGAGTGGGATATTTTTATCAAAGAAATAACAAAAGAAATGACTTCCAAAGCAGGGCAGAAATGTACTGCTATCCGCAGAATTTTTGTTCCTGAAAATAAAATGGAAGATGCCTGGAAGGCAATAAGTAAATCTCTGGCGCAAACAACTATCGGAAATCCTGAAAATCATACGGTAAGAATGGGATCACTTGCCGGGAAAATTCAGAAACAGGAAGTCTTGGAGCAGGTTCAAAAGCTGCTGGCCTCTTCTCAAATAATTTATGGCAGCATGGACAGTGTTAAACTGATTGACGCAGATGCCAACAAAGGCGCGTTCCTGGGGCCGCTTCTTTTAAAAAATGAGCATCCTTTAAAAACAGAAGAGGCCCATAATATAGAAGCGTTCGGCCCTGTAAGTACCATCATGCCCTATAAGAATATTGACGAAGCCATTTTACTTTCAAAAAAAGGCAAAGGTTCGTTATGCAGCTCGGTTGTGACTAACGATGAACAGTTTGCAAAAAATTATGTATTAGGTGCAGGAACATATCATGGAAGAATACTGGTATTGAACAACTATTGCGCAAATGAAAGCACCGGGCATGGTTCTCCATTGCCCATGCTCATTCACGGCGGGCCGGGGCGGGCCGGTGGCGGCGAAGAAATGGGAGGACTGCGCGGTATAAAACACTACATGCAAAAAGTGGCAGTGCAGGGATCTCCGGGCATGCTCACAAAAATTACGAATGTGTATCAACCCCATTCAAAAGGAAATATAGATAACGTTCATCCTTTCAAAAAATACTTTGAAGAATTGAATATCGGCGACCAGTTAATCACACAAAAGAGAATTGTTACCAGTAAAGACATTGATAAATTTGCCGATATAACCGGGGATCATTTCTATGCCCATATTAGAACGACCGATTTTGCAGATACCATGTTTGATGAACAGGTGGCACATGGATATTTTATTCTAAGCGCCGCTGCAGGTTTGTTCGTTGATAGTTTTGAAAAAAATCCAGTATTGCTGAACTATGGGATTGATGAATTGCGATTCACCAAACCTATATATGCCGGGAATAAAATTTATGTGAGGTTTACCTGTAAAGAAAAAATTGAACAGGAAAAAAAGGAACGAATTCCCGGCGAATCTTTTGCTAAAGGCAGCGATATACCCAAAGGAATTGTGAAATGGTATGTAGAAATTTTGGATGAAACTGAAGAACCGGTGGTCGGTGTGGCTACTATACTTACCATGATTAGGAAGAAACATTAACTTTACAAAATGGAAATTAAAAATTTAGTTGACTTAGAAAATTATTTTCGGGGAGTAAATTTACCGGGCTTACCCGGTGTAAGTGGTATAGAAGCATTAAGCTCTTCCACCTTCAATTTATTAAATATTTTCTATTTTTAAATAATCTTCCACAATTAATATTGCAAATAAGTAGTGCATTAAAAAGCAAAAAGTAATGGAATGTTTAATGTAAACGAATTAGAAATTTTCAGGAACCCTTTTTTATTAATACATAACCTTATATCGTTACAATAATTTTTTATGCTGAATAAAATAAAAGATGGATACGTGAATTCTCATACAGAACACGGAATTACCACCATTGAATTTTTCCATCCCCAAAGCAATTCGTTACCCGCTAAAATTCTTGATGTGTTAGCCCAGGAGATACACTATGCCGGGATCCACGATACAAAAGTGGTCGTAATCTGCAGTGCGGGAGATGGAGCATTTTGCGCCGGCGCCAGTTTTGATGAATTGGTTGCTATTCAAAATGAAAAGGAGGGGCAGCTTTTTTTTCATGGATTTGCCAATGTAATTAACGCAATACGCAAATGCAATAAACTGGTTATAGGCCGCATTCATGGAAAATGTGTTGGTGGTGGCGTAGGCATTGCTGCTGCCTGTGACTATGCGATAGCTGTAAAAACAGCAGAGGTGAAATTAAGTGAACTTTCTATTGGAATTGGTCCATTTGTAGTAGGTCCCGCGGTAGAAAGAAAAATCGGCAGTTCTGCTTTTAGCCAGCTTGCTATCGATTCCGCCCTTTGGAGAAATGCTGACTGGGCTAAGAAAAAAGGGCTGTATGCAGAAGTTCATGAGACTGTTCAAAACATGGATGAATCTGTTTACAGACTTGCCAATACACTTTCTCATTCCAGTCTCGAAGCATTGATAGAAATGAAAAAAATGTTCTGGAGGGGAACAGAAGACTGGGATGTACTCCTCAACGAAAGAGCGGCAATAAGCGGAAAATTGATTCTGAGTGATTTTTCAAAAAATGCTATTGCAAAATTTAGGACAAAATAAACAGTTCGTACAGGATTCCAATTACAAATCATCGTATTCGTACAAAGGATCGATATGGATTCCGGCATTCATATCAAAAATAGGATTTATTAATCCGTCCTTTAATCCATATACCCACCCGTGCAAATGGGGCCTTTGTTCATTTTTCCACGCCCGCTGTATGATGGATGTTTTGGCCAGGTGCATTACCTGCTCTTTTACATTGAGCTCTACGAGCCTGTTCGTACGGCTTTCTTGATCTTCAATGTTCATAAGTTCTTCGCGGTGCAGGCGGTACACATCCTTGATATTGCGCAGCCACATATTCAGTACGTACTTATAATCGTGATTGGTCATGGCTGCTTTAACACCACCACAGCCATAATGGCCGCAAACAATAACGTGTTTTACTTTTAAATGATTTACGGCGAAATCCAACACACTTAAAAGGTTCACGTCAGTG
>JBDTOV010000074.1:0-23305 GCA_039933035.1 Ginsengibacter sp.
AGCTATGGTCTAAATGGCATTTCCAGGATTTGGTAGCTGACTGGAATTGGGAAGGGCATGAAAATGAATTAATGGAAGTAAGCGTTTATTCATCCTGTCCGCAGGTTGAATTATTTTGTAATGGTAAATCGTTAGGAAAAAAGGTAACCAATCGTTCCAATAAATTTACGGCGGTATGGCAGGTGCCTTTCCAGGCAGGTGAGCTAAAAGCTACGGGAATTGATGGAAGAAAAAAAATAGCCATTGCGGAATTGCATTCTGCTGACAAGCCAACCCAAATAAAATTAACTGCGGACAGAACGAACATAAAAGCTGATGGCCAGGATTTAAGTTATGTTACCATTGAATTGACTGATGATAAAGGGTATAAAAATCCAAATGCGGAAAATCTTTTGGAGTTTACAATAGAAGGTGCGGGAACGATAGCCGGCGTTGGAAATGCGAACCCGGTAAGTCTTGAAAGCTTTCAGCAACATCAGCGAAAAGCCTGGCAGGGCAGGTGTTTGGTGATTATCAAATCAGAAAGGAAAGAAGGAAATATTGTATTAAAAGTATCTTCTTCCGGGCTAGCCTCTTCCGAAATAATGTTAAAATCAAATTGATATTATAGCATCTTTTTAGCAATAAACCTTTACCGTGGCGGGGTAAAATATGCGCGCAAAAAGTTTTCGGTTACGAGCCGCCGTATAGGTCCGATTTAAAGTTGCATTTTGTTTTAAAAAAATAATGCGCTTATTTTAGTAAAAAATAAAATACCAATTTCAATGAAAAAAATATTTCTACCGGTAGGGTTGCTTCTTTCTGTCAGCATCATTTCGGCTCAAACTTCAGGTACTCTTAAAGCTGATTCCGCAACACAGGTAATCAATAAAAATATCTACGGCCATTTCGCGGAGCATCTCGGGCATTGCATTTATGATGGTTTTTACGTGGGCGATACCAATAAAATTATTCCGAATACAGAAGGCGTACGAAATGACGTGATCGCAGCCTTGCGTAAAATGAAAATTCCGGCATTGCGTTGGCCCGGTGGTTGTTTTGCAGATACGTATCATTGGAAAGATGGGGTGGGCCCAAAAGATAAAAGGCCATCCATGGTAAATAGCTGGTGGGGCGGCGTTACAGAAGATAATAGTTTTGGCACTAATGAATTTTTAAATATGTGTGAACGGCTCGGAGCCGAACCCTACCTGGCCGGCAACGTAGGGAGTGGTACCGTGCAGGACTTATCAGA
Organism: Ginsengibacter sp.; assembly: GCA_039933035.1. Taxonomy (GTDB): domain Bacteria; phylum Bacteroidota; class Bacteroidia; order Chitinophagales; family Chitinophagaceae; genus Ginsengibacter. Next base: position 1,235 of record JBDTOV010000074.1, read on the forward strand.
GTGGCTGCAGTATGTAAATTTTGATGGTAAGAGCCCCATGTCAGACTGGAGAAGGCAAAATGGCCGGGATAAACCGTGGCATGTACAATACTGGGGCGTGGGTAACGAGGCCTGGGGCTGTGGTGGAAATATGACCGCTGAATATTATGCAAATATTTACAGGCAGTATGCCACTTTTATGAATAACTGGATCAAAGATGGCAAATTGTTTCGTATAGCTTCCGGAGCCAGCGATGCTGATTATCACTGGACGGAAGTGCTCATGCGTGATATTCCGCACAACCTGCTGGATGGGGTAGGCCTGCACCATTATGCAATTATTGACTGGAACAATAAAGGCTCCGCTACCGATTTTACCGAACAGCAATATTTTACCATTCTTAAATCCGCGCTACAAATGGATGAACTGATAACGAAGCATTCGGCCATTATGGATAAGTATGATCCGCAGAAAAAAATTGCTTTGATGGTAGATGAGTGGGGCGGCTGGTATAATGTAGAGCCGGGAACCAATCCCGGGTTCCTTTACCAACAAAATACGATGCGTGATGCGATGATAGCGGGCGTAACTTTAAACATTTTCAATAATCATTCTGATCGTGTACGCATGGCCAACCTGGCGCAAACGATCAATGTATTGCAGGCGGTAATTTTAACCAATAAAGAAAAAATAATACTTACACCCACGTATCATGTGATGGAGATGTACAGCGTACACCAGGATGCCAAGTTGATTCCTGTGACTATTACAACAGATAAATATTCTTTTGGGAATGAAAAATTGCCTTCTGTTTCCGCTTCAGCATCGAAAGATTCAACGGGTCTTATTCATGTGTCTCTTGTTAATATCAATTCAAAAAAGGAAGAAACCATATCGTTAACCATAGAAGGGGAAAAATATAAAACGGTTACCGGGCGAATCCTTACATCTGTAAAAATGCAGGACCACAATACATTTGATGATCCGGAAAAAATAAAACCACAGGTATTTACCGGGGCGTCTCTTAAGGGAAACTTATTAAGTTTACAACTCCCGCCTTTTTCCGTAGTCGTTTTAGAACTAAAATAAAATGATTTACTTGAAAAAATGTTATTGCATGGACCCGAAAATGTAACGATTGCAAAGAAAAATTTCCAAACAATCAGGAGTTATTACGGTACAAAGGAATGATGTAAATCGTGGAACGCTTTCAGCAATTCCCCTGACGGTTGCCCAAGGAGAATTAATCTGTGATGTGAAAAGGAACAAACAAATTTTACATCTCTGTCTTATTCTCTTGAGTAATGGGTAAGATGTAATTCGGATGAGTAAGCAGGTATTCAGTTAATCATTATCATGAGTAAAAAATATCGTTGGGGAATACTGGGGGCTGGACGAATTGCCGAAAAATTTTGCACCGCACTTAGTTTTGTGGAACAGTCAGAAGTCTATGCGATAGCTTCCCGGGATCGGGACAAGGCCAAAGCATACTCGTCCAAATTCAATGCCTCCAACGTTTATAATAAATATGATGACCTGGTAAAAGATGAAAATGTCGACATCATTTACATCGCAACACCGCATGCTTTTCATTATGAGCAAACAATGGCGTGCCTGCAAAATAAAAAAGCGGTGTTATGCGAAAAGCCCCTGTCACTTAGGTATCGCGATACAAAGGAGATGATCAGGGTAGCCAATGAGAACGAGGTTTTTTTGATGGAAGGTATGTGGACGGCATCTATGCCTTTTATAGAAAAAATCCGTTCAATCATTAATGATAATATTATTGGTGAGCCAAAATATGTTTCGGCTGACTTTGGGTTCCTGGCGCCGAAAGAAATGGGAAGCAGGTTATATAATAAATCCCTGGGAGGTGGATCCATGCTGGATATCGGAATTTATCCTCTTTTTTTAGCAACCTTGTTATTTGGCGAGCCAACCATGCTGAAAGTGATTTCAAAACTTTCGGCGACAGGGATAGATGAATATGCCAATATCGTTTTACAGTACGCAAACGGAGAAACTGCACACCTCTTATCTTCCATTACTTTTAATACCGCCATTGAGGCTGAGATCATTGGTACCATGGGCAGCATTAAAATTAAAAATCCGTGGTTCAAAGCAACCGACTTTTCAGTTCATTTGAATGATGGTTCCTCTCAATATGTTACCATGCCTCATGTAAGTAATGGCTTTGAACATGAAATAATCGAAGTAATGTACTGCCTGGATAATGGATTATTGCAAAGCGACAGGATGCCGCTTCACTTGACCTTATCTGTCAGCAAAATAATGGAAGAAATATTACGACAGGCGGATGTGGTGTACGTATAGAACCGGGAGAATATTTGTAGCAGGTTGGCCGGAATACATCAATGTTATATATTTATAAAATCTAAATCAACAATATATGAAATTTACGAGTCTTATGCTTGCTGTTGGTACACTCACCACTTTTGCGGTTTCCTGTAACAATGCTTCTGAAAATAAAAAAGCTTCCGCATCGAAGCCCGGTATCACCAAAATTGATTGGGGTAATCATGATGGTAAAAACGTGTATCTATATACGCTAGTAAATAGCAAAGGGACACAGGTTACCGTTACCAATTATGGGGGAACGGTTACTTCTTTTATTACCGAGGATAAAAACGGTAACAGGTCCAGTATTATTATTGGCTTCGATAGCCTGCAGCCATACCTCCAAAAGCCGCCTTATTTCGGCGCATTGATTGGCCGGTATGGAAATCGCATTGGTGACGCGAAATTTACGCTGGATGGTACTACTTACCAGCTTGCAGCAAATGATGGAAAAAATTCGCTCCACGGTGGCCTGAAAGGATTTGATAAAGTAGTTTGGGATGCAACTGTGGCGTCTGATACGATACCCTCTCTTAATTTGCATTATTTAAGTAAGGATGGCGAAGAAGGCTATCCCGGCAATCTTACTATTACGGTACAATACACTTTAACCAATGATGATGAATTAAAAATTGAATATGATGCAACCACAGACAAAGCAACTTCGCTCAATTTAACCAACCACAGTTACTTTAACTTATCAGGTGATGTGAGTAACACGATCCTCGGTGAAACACTGATGATCGATGCTGATAATTATACGCCGGTTGACAGTACGTTAATTCCTACAGGGGAAATAAAACCTGTAAAGGGAACACCATTTGATTTTACCTCGCCCAAAAAAATTGGGCGGGATATCGATTCAGTAAAAGGAGGGTATGATCATAATTGGGTGTTGAATAAAAAAGACTCTTCATTACAAAAAGTTGCCGAACTATCAGATTCAATTAGTGGCAGGTCTCTCGAAGTATCTACTACGCAACCCGGCATCCAATTTTATACCGGTAATTTTTTAGATGGCAAATTTAAAAACCGCGATGGGAAACCAATCGAACAACATACGGCGCTTTGCCTGGAAACGCAGCATTTTCCCGATTCTCCCAATAAGCCTGGTTTTCCATCCACAATTTTAAAGCCCGGAGAAAAATATCATTCGATTACTATTTATAAAGTGAAACTCGATTAGCTTTGACCGTACCGCTCTTGGTTCATTTTATGATATTTTAAAAAATTAAAGCGCCCGTGAATTACCATGGTGAGCCTTCAGCTTTACCTCACAGGCAAGGCCATAATTACCGAATCAATGGAAATAAAAGCATTTATTTTTGATTTGAATGGAACCATGATAGACGACATGCCATATCATGCAAGGGCGTGGTACGACATTTTAAATATCGATCTGGAAGCGGGCCTTACCTGGGATGAAGTTACCAACCAGATGTATGGAAAAAATGACGAACTTCTTGAAAGAATCTTTGGTAAGAATCATTTTCCGCCATCGAAAGTCAAAGAATTATCAATTGAAAAAGAAAGAAGATACCAGGAGGCCTATTTGCCACACCTTGCCCTGCTAAATGGATTGCGAAAATTCTTAGAAAAGACTGAAGCATGCGGTATCGCAATGGCGATTGGCTCCGCAGCTATCCCGTTTAATATAGATTTTGTATTAGATAATTTACACATACGCCAATTTTTTAAGGCAATAGTAAGTGCGGACGACGTGCTCACCAGCAAGCCCGATCCGGAAACTTTTATTAAATGTGCTGCGTTATTGGCTGTCGCCCCGGCAGATTGCCTCGTGTTCGAAGATGCGCCAAAAGGGGTTGAGGCTGCTTTAAATGCAGGCATGCAAACCGTTGTCCTCACTACCATGCATTCAAAAGATGAATTTAAAAATTATGATAATATAATGGCGTTTATCGGGGATTATACCTCTGTGAGTCCCGCTGATTTTTTAAAACAACCCAAAAAATAAAAAAATGATAAATGTTAGTTTGACACTTATCAAAATATCATTATATTGCTGACTCTAAAGATTGCTTAAATGAACGGACATTCATATGTTATAGGCGTTGACTTCGGAACAGACTCAGTTCGTTCAGTAATACTGGATACCAAAAATGGTGAGGAAATTGCTTCGGCATTTTTTAATTACCCACGCTGGAAGGATGGATTGTACTGCGAACCTGCACAAAATCAATTCAGGCAACATCCGCTCGACTATATTGAAGGGCTCGAAACCACCATTAAAGAATGTTTAGATAAGGCAGGTCCAGCGGTATCAAGAGCTGTAAAGGCCATTTCAGTTGATACCACAGGTTCTACACCCATTGCTGTAAATAAATACGGTACGCCCCTTGCTTTGTTGCCTGACTATGAAACCAGTCCCAATGCCATGTTTGTGCTGTGGAAGGATCATACATCTACCAAAGAAGCCGCAGAGATAAATGAACATGCTACCGCTTTCGATATTAATTACTTACAATTCGTCGGGGGAATTTATTCGTCGGAATGGTTTTGGGCCAAGTTGCTGCATATTCTTCGTGTAGACGAATCCGTTAGGAAGGATTGTTATTCCTGGGTGGAACATTGCGATTGGATACCTTTCTTACTAACGGGAGGAACAGATGTGCATCAAATGAAAAGGGGCGTTTGTTCCGCCGGCCATAAGGCCTTATGGGCCGTTGAATACGGGGGATTGCCACCCAATGATTTTTTTAAATCTTTAGATCCTTTACTGGATGGGTTCACTTCGCGATTATTTAAGGAAACCCATACAGCCGATACACCCGCCGGGTACCTGTCTGCGGAATGGGCGGAGCGCCTGGGATTGTCAGCAGACGTTGTCATTGGTGTTGGCGCATTTGATGCGCATATGGGCGCAGTGGGCGGCCAGATAGAACCCTACCATTTGAGCAAAGTTATGGGAACCTCCACGTGTGATATATTGGTTGTGCCATCGACAGAAGTGGAAGGAATACTGGTAGGCGGTATTTGTGGCCAGGTACCTGGTTCTGTAGTTCCGGGTATGCTCGGCATGGAAGCCGGTCAGTCTGCATTTGGTGATACGTACGCCTGGTTTAAAAATATTCTTTCGTGGCCGTTGAATCACTTGCTTAAAAATTCATCTGTAATTGATGCTTTTACTGCAGAAAAATTAATTAATGAATTCAGCGAAAAAATGATTCGGGAATTATCAACAGCCGCGGAAAAACTGCCGTTGAATGAATCCGATGAATTGTCCGTTGATTGGCTAAATGGCAGGAGAACGCCTGATGCAAATCAGTTGTTGAAAGCGACGATCAGTGGATTGAATTTGGGAACAGATGCACCGCGTATATTTAAATCTTTGGTGGAAGGCACTTGTTTTGGCGCCAAAGCGATCGTAGATCGTTTTAACCAACAGGGTATCCCGGTGAAAGGCCTGATCGGAATAGGAGGTGTTGCCAGGAAGTCTCCTTACATTATGCAAACAATGGCCGATGTGATGAATATGCCTATAAGGATTCATAGATCAGAACAGACTTGTGCTACCGGCGCCGCTATGTTTGCAGCGACGGCGGCAGGTATTTATGAAACAGTGCAGGAGGCAATGGCTGCAATGGGCCAGGGTTTTGACAAAGAATACTTTCCCCGCGAAGCTAACGTAGCAACCTATGCGAAGAGATATTTGCAATATCAGCGCCTGGGTGAATTTACAGAACAACAAATAACCTCCGAATAGTGTTGCAAACAAAATACCAGCTCATTCAGCAGGAAGCTTACGAAGCCAATATGCAATTGCCACAATTGGGTTTGGTATTATTTACATTCGGAAATGTAAGTGTGGTGGACAGGGCGCTGAATGTGTTTGCCATAAAACCAAGCGGCGTCCCTTACGATGAACTCACGCCCGCTAAAATGGTAGTTGTTGATTTTGATGCAAAGATTGTAGAAGGAACCTTACGTCCTTCTTCCGATACAAAAACACATGCAGTATTGTATAAACATTGGACAAACATTGGTGGCATTGTGCACACACATTCTACGTATGCAACTGCATGGGCACAGGCACAAAGAGATATCCCCATATTTGGAACGACGCATGCAGATCACAACACGGTCGATATCCCCTGTGCATCACCTATGAGTGACGAAATGATACAGGGAGATTATGAATGGGAAACAGGTAACCAGATCATCAACTGCTTTAAAGAAAAAAGACTGGATTATGAGGAAGTAGAAATGATATTGGTAGGAAATCATGCGCCATTTACCTGGGGGAAAACTGCAGCAAAAGCAGTATACAACAGCGCGGTGCTGGAAAGCATTGCACAGATGGCTTATTTGACTGAAACGATTAATTCTAATGCGCCGCGTTTAAAAGATGCATTAATAAAAAAACATTTTGAACGGAAGCACGGCTCCTCCAGTTATTACGGGCAATAAGTTATGTATAAAAATGTTACTTCAATAAATGCGGTTGAGCTGAAGCATTTTTGCTATAAATCAAAAGGTATGAAGCAAATATTAATGTTACTTTTCGTATTACCCGTTACACTGTCGTATGGGCAACATAAGGATTATCCCATACAGGCGTTACCTTTTAATAAAGTAAGACTAACGGACAATTTTTGGCTCCCGCGTCTTAAGATCAATCAAACCGTTACCATCCCTGCTTCATTTGAACGCTGTGAGAAAACAGGCCGTGTAAAGAATTTTGTAATGGCCGCGGAACGGTCAGGAAAATTTTGCACCATATATCCCTTTGATGACACCGATATTTATAAAACAATTGAGGGGGCTTCCTATTCACTAAGTTTGTTTCCCGATGCGAAGCTTGAAAAATATGTTGATTCATTAATAACGATTATTGGAGCGGCACAAGAACCTGATGGATATTTATATACAGCAAGAACGATCAATCCCAACGATGTAGGTCCCTGGGTTGGAAAAGTAAGATGGGAAAAAGAAAGGGAATTGAGTCATGAATTATACGATGCCGGCCACATGTACGAAGCAGCAGCAGCTTACTATTTGGCAACCGGTAAAAAATCATTTTTAGATATCGCTTTAAAAAATGCGGATTTGGTTTGTTCCGTTTTTGGCCCTGCCAGGAAACATGTTGCTCCCGGCCATGAAGTAGTGGAGATGGGCCTTGTAAAGCTCTACCGGATTACGGGCAATGAAAAATACCTGCAAACAGCAAAATTTTTTGTAGAAGAGAGAGGTCATTATAAGGGTTATGACTCCACCAGCAAAGATGAATGGAAGAATGGCATATACTGGCAGGATGATAAGCCCGTAATATATCAAACAGAAGCTGAAGGCCATGCGGTGCGGGCGGGGTATTTATATTCAGCGATGGCTGATATCGCAGCGCTAACGGGCGATGAAAAAATGCTAAGTGCCATTGATACGATCTGGAACAATATGGTCTCAAAAAAAATATATGTACAGGGTGGGGCCGGCGCTGTAGGAGATGGCGAACGATATGGAGACAATTATGAACTGCCCAACACAACCGCCTACAATGAAACCTGCGCGGCTATTGCCAACGTTTTCTGGAATGAAAGAATGTTTTTATTGCATGGAAACTCTAAATATATTGATGTATTAGAGAAGATATTATACAATGGGCTTATATCCGGCGTAGGGCTTGACGGCAAGTCATTTTTTTATACAAATGCTATGCAGATCAAGAACAGTTTTTCTCATCCTGATATGGAAGCCACCCGTTCAGGTTGGTTTCCCTGTTCATGCTGCCCTACGAACCTGGTAAGATTGTTGCCATCTGTTCCCGGTTATATATATGCCCAAAAAGATGACAAACTCTTTGTAAATCTGTTCATCAGTAGCAGTGTTTCATTGAATATTCAAAACAGGCAGGTTGCTATTGTTCAGCAGAATAATTATCCCTGGAATGGCGATTTAAAATTTACTGTTAATCCAACATCACCTTTCGATTTTTCAATGCTGATACGCATTCCGGGTTGGGCACAAAATGAGGCCATCCCCTCAAATCTCTATGCTTTTGAAGATAATTCTGATAAAAAAGTGGTGATTACAATCAATGGGAAGGTGGTACAATATCCAATTGAAAAAGGATATGCCGTGTTGAGCAGAACATGGAAAAAAGACGATGTCGTTGAAGTAAATCTTCCCATGGAAGTTAGAAGAGTGGTAGCCAATACACACGTAAAAAATGATATGGGAAAAGTCGCCCTGCAACGCGGTCCCGTTATGTATTGTGCGGAGTGGATTGATAATAACGGCAAAACTTCCAACATAGTAATGCCTGTCAACACAACATTTACAACTGAATATAAGCCCGATCTTTTGAACGGGATAGAAATAGTAAGGGCGACGGTACCTGCCGTGTTGATTGATAACAACGGTGAGAACCTGCATACGGAAAAGCAAACATTCATGGCTATACCCTACTACGCCTGGGCCAATAGGGGAAAGGGAGAAATGATGCTTTGGTTTCCCGAACGTGTAAAAGATATTGACCTGGTTGCGAATGAATGAAATATTTTATTTACTCTGCAACCAATATCAAAATAATATGTATTCGAGTGTAAAAGAAATAAAAAGAGGGCATCTAAATTTTTTTAAAAAAGAACGATAAACATTTTTTAGCATGAAGGAACTTAAACAAATGGAAGTATGGTTTGCAACAGGCAGCCAGCATTTATACGGCGAAGAAACCTTACAAAAGGTAGCAGAGCATTCGCAGGTAATTGCCAAATCGTTTAATGAGGCTGCACAGCTACCGGTGACGGTGGTATATAAGCCAACAGTAAAGACGCCGGAAGAAATTTATGCCTTGTGCCAGGATGCCAACGCCAATAGCAATTGCATAGGAATTATTGCATGGATGCATACTTTTTCTCCAGCAAAAATGTGGATCGGGGGGTTAAAAATTTTGCAAAAACCATTGTGTCATTTACACACACAGTTTAACCGCGATATTCCTTGGAATGATATAGACATGGATTTTATGAACCTCAATCAAAGCGCTCACGGAGACCGTGAATTTGGTTTTATGGTAACCAGGATGCGTATAAAGAGAAAAGTGGTTGTGGGCCATTGGAAAGATATCTCTGTTTTGCAAAAATTGAGTGTATGGGCCAGGGCTGCTGCCGGATGGCACGATTGGCAACAGGCGAAGTTTGTTCGCTTTGGGGATAATATGCGGTACGTAGCCGTTACGGATGGCGATAAGGTAGAAGCGGAGATGAAGTTTGGGTATTCGGTAAATACCCATGGCATTGGTGATTTGGCAAAAGTAATTAATGAAGTAAGTGATGACGATATTGATAAATTATGTGGTGTGTATAATGAAGAATACACATTGGTGAACAGTTTGAAAAAAGGAGGCGAAAGGTATACTTCGTTAAGGGATGCCGCAAAGATTGAAATAGGTTTACGTTATTTTTTAGAGCAGGGCAACTTCAAAGGATTTACGGACACATTTGAAGATTTGCATGGGTTGACTCAATTGCCTGGCATAGCCGCCCAGCGGTTAATGGCAGATGGATATGGGTTTGCGGCAGAAGGCGACTGGAAAACAGCCGCATTGGTACGGGCGATGAAGGTGATGGCAACGGGGTTGCCCGGCGGAAATTCTTTTATGGAAGATTATACGTATCACTTTGAGCCGGATAATGAAATGGTATTGGGATCACACATGCTGGAAATATGCCCTTCAATTGCAGCGGCGAAACCTTCCTGCGAAATTCACCCGTTAGGAATCGGGGGCAAGGAAGATCCAGTGCGTTTAGTCTTTAACGTTAGTCCGGGTGCTGCGTTGAATGCGTCTGTTATAGATATGGGCAATCGTTTCAGGTTGCTCGTAAATGAAGTAGAAGCTGTTGCTCCGGGGCACGAACTTCCAAAGCTACCTGTTGCAAGAGTGCTCTGGAAGCCACTTCCTGGTATGGCTACCGGATGCGCGGCCTGGATATTGGCAGGTGGTGCACACCATACGGTTTTTAGCCAGAATCTAACAACTGAACACCTGGAAGATTTTGCCGACATGGCCGGAATTGAAATTGTGTTTATTGACAAAGACACAAAAATCCGCACGTTCAAAAACGAGATGCGTCTCGGCGAAGTTTATTATCAATTTAATAAATAATATAAGAATTACAATTAATCGGTATAATTGAATAATATTTCAAAAACTTCACCTCTTGAAAAGGAAAAGTTCGTAACCGGCGATTGCTGTGAGACAACATAAGTGCTGTTACGAAGTAGTACAAAATATTAGTGTAAAGACCATTATTAACAACCATAATATATAACTTCAAACAACAACTTCTTATGAACCACAATCTTGTTTTTACTGATTACATGGTCTTTATTGTCTATTTCATTATCGTAGCCGGTTATGGTTACACCATTTATCATAAACGTAAAAGAAATGAGCATGATGCCAAAGCATTTTTTCTTGCAGAAGGAACATTAACCTGGTGGGCTATCGGCGCATCGTTAATAGCCTCAAACATTTCTGCGGAACAATTTATCGGCATGAGTGGTGAAGGATTTTTCCTGGGTATAGCTGTGGCAGCTTATGAATGGATAGCCGCAATCGCACTTATAATCGTGGCTGTTTGGTTTATACCGGTTTATCTTAAGAATCATATTTATACCATGCCACAGTTTTTAAAAACAAGGTATAACGAATCTGTGGCTTTGATTATGGCAGTTTTCTGGTTGTTCCTCTATGTATTTGTAAACCTCACTTCTATATTATATTTAGGATCCGTGGCTATTAATGGCCTTACCGGTGGTGGCTATCTTCACATCATAATGATGGGCCTGGCCATTTTTGCATTAGTAATATCTTTAGGTGGCATGAAGGTGGTTGCCTATACGGATGTAATACAGGTAGCTGTATTAATAATCGGGGGATTGGTGACTACCTACATCGCCCTGACTGTTGTAGGGGAAAAGTTTGGCGTAGGAAGCAATGCTATCGCCGGTTTTAAAGCGCTAATGGCAAATGCCCCGGAACATTTTAAGATGATTATTCCTAAACCAACTGCTACGTCTACTCAAGACGAAATTAGTAAGTACCTTACTTTTCCAGGCCTTCTTTCTTATCTTGCCGGCATTTGGATTATCAATCTGAATTATTGGGGTTGCAATCAATATATAACGCAAAGAGCCCTGGGTGCTGATCTGCAAACTGCCCGTACGGGAATATTGTTTGCGGGATTTTTAAAGTTATTGATGCCCCTTATCGTGATGCTTCCCGGTATAGCAGCGTATGTTTTATATAAAGATGGCTACTTACCCCAATTGATTGGTGGTAAAGATGGCGCCTATTCTGCAGTGCTAACTTTTTTACCAACAGGTTTAAAGGGCTTGTCTGTCGCAGCCCTAACGGCTGCAATAGTTGCTTCCCTTGCCGGAAAGGTGAATAGTATTTCTACCATTTATACATTGGATATCCATAAAAAATATTTCCAGAAAAACGCGGATGAAAGAAAACAGGTTTACACCGGGAGAATAGCTGTTTTTGCGGCGATGATTCTTGCCGTTCTCTTTACATGGAACGATCTCCTGGGCATTGGCGGGGTAGGGGGCTTTACCTACATTCAAAAATATACCGGCTTTATAAGCCCGGGCGTATTTGCCATGTTTTTTCTTGGTATGTTTTGGAAAAGAACGACGGGGTGGGCTGCAATCGTAGGCGTTATAATGGGATTTTTGTTATCAATATTATTTAATGAATTGGCACCGGGATGGTTTGGCAATGATACATTTCTATATACGGCTTATCCAAACGGAAAAGGCAGTTTTGAAATACCTTTCCATATATGTATGGGATTATCATTTATGTTCACGATGATTATTATGATCTTAATAAGCCTTGGCGGACCTAAGGTAAATCCAAAAGCATTTGCCCTGGATAAGGAAATGTTTAAATTAAGGCCGCAAACCGTCATGTTGATTGTAGTTACACTAATGGTCATTTTTGCATTGTATGTAAAGTTCTGGTAAAAAAATGAGTGGTGTATTTTAAAGAGTTCAGTTTATCCTGGCGTCGAAGTAAGTGCTTTCGTCATCGCTCTTTTAAAAATCCGGCGTTAATGCATCACATCGCTTGTAAATTATTTTTTAGTAGTAAATCAAAAATATTTAAATCTTAAAGGCAGTTTATGAGTGTTATTGCAGAATACAAAGTCCATGACAAAATGCTGATTGCAGTGGATTGTATTATCCTTGGGTTTGATGGTAAAAATGTAAACGCGCTGCTGGTAAAAAGGGGGTTTCAACCTGAATTGGGAAACTGGTCACTCATGGGTGGATTTGTAAAAAAGGAAGAAGCTATAGATAGTGCAGCTTTTCGCATTCTTGAAGTACTGACGGGCCTCACTAATATTTATATGGAGCAGTTGTATAGCTTTGGTGAAGTGGGTCGTGATCCGGGAGGACGTGTCATCTCAATCGCCTATTTTGCCTTAATAAAGCTGGATGACTATTCCTCCGAATTGATGAAGACACACAATGCTTCCTGGTTTGATATCCGCCACATTCCTTCCATGATCTTTGACCATAAAAAGATGGTTCAACTCGCAAAAGAACGCCTGCGGCAAAGGGCTGTTATTCATCCTATTGGGTTTGAGTTATTGCCTAAAAAATTTACTCTTGCACAATTGCAAAATTTATATGAGGCCATTTATGAAACAACTTTTGATAAACGGAACTTTTTAAGAAAAATACTGTCACTGGATATTCTGAAAAAACTGAATGAAAAAGAGAAATTCTTTTCAAAAAAGGGAAGTTTTTATTACACATTTGATCATCGGAAGTACAAGAAACTCGACCAGGCCGGCATTCAGTTTATTCCCGGCAAGGGTTGATTTTGCTGCATCCTGTTATATGTTTCATATTTTGATTTATTGTATCCCGTTATTTTTACAAAAAAAATCATGCATCATGCATCCACTTCCTGAAAGCCGGTGCAGTTTCCTGGCTTATAACTATGGAATGATTTATCTCAGGTATGGTAATATCAATCAGCAGTTTCACTTTTTCAAAAGATTTAAAACTTTTTACGTAATTGATATTAACGATGTATTGACGGTTTACCCGGAAGAAATTAGTATTATCTAATTCTTCCTCGAGCTCTGATAGCGTTTTGTCTGAAATATATTTTTTTGAAAAACGATCCATTACGTATACCAGTTTATTTTGAGTATATATCAAGGCGATTTCTTCGAGCCGCAGCGCAATATTTTCCAGTCCTTTTTTTACGAGTAACCTTGTTTTTTTCCGATGGCTGATAAATTTCATTAGGTTTTCAACAGGTACATTTACTCTTGTGTTAGCGAAATGTTCCTGCAGTTTATTATACTTCAGCAGCGCTTTCTCCAGGTCTGCTTTTTCTACCGGCTTCAGCAGGTAATCAATACCGTTATTTTCAAAGGCCATCATCATATAATTATCATAACCGGTAATGAAAATAACCGGGACCTGCACACCCGTCTGGCTAAAAATATCGAATGATAAACCGTCACTTAATTGCACATCGCTGAAAATAATATCTGCTTCCGGCTTGGCCCGGATATACTGAATACTTTCTTTTACTGACCCTAACCTGGCTTTTATTTTTACGTCGCCGGATACTTCAGTAAGTGTACGTACCAGCGCTTCCATCGCCGGTTTTTCGTCTTCAATTATTATGGCATTTAGCATGGCTATGGGTTTGATTTGATTAAGGGTAATTTTACAGTGAATTCATTTTCGGTGGTTTCGATCAGGATATCTTTATGGCAAACAAGTTTATAACGGGAGCTAAGATTTCGCAAGCCTATGCCGGTCGAGTTTACCGGGTAGGATTTCGGACGCTTGTTATTTTTTACTTGTATATATTCTCCATTTAATACAACCTTTATATATAAAGGATCCGCGTTAGTAAACTCGTTATGCTTTACAGCATTTTCAACCAGCAACTGCAACGCATAAGGTAATACCATTAATGTCCCTTCGTGGTAGCTGTTAAGTTCGGTCGCAAAATGAAGTTTATTATCATGGCGTACCTGGAGAACGAAAAAGTAGTTTTCAATGAACTCCAGTTCCCGTTGCAGCGTTATCAGTTCCCTATCTTTATTAATTAAAAAATATTTATATACTGAAGCCAGTTTGCTGTTGAACTGGTGGGCGGTTTCGGGGTCGTTCAAAATAAGATAGGAAAGTGTATTGAGCGCATTAAAGATAAAATGTGGTTCCAGTTCATTTTTCAAAACAGACATTTCTGCCTTAGATCTTTCCCAATCTAGTTGATCAACAATTTTAGAATAAAGCACTTTCTGTTTACCCAGGAACAGTATTTCATAGACCAATGTGAACAGTAAAACTGAAAAAGAAGAAAATGCAATGCACTTAAATACAGGTGGCCAGGTGAAATTTTCTTTCGAAATTTTAAACCACGCGATAGAAAAAATTCCCGAAACGGCCGCTCCAAATAACCCCCCTGTTAGAGAAATAGAAAAAACTTTGATAATGGGATTTTGAAAATTCTTGAATATAAAACGTATCCTGCGGTGTATCCAGGTGGAACCAGCCCATATACAATAAGACAGAAAAATAAAATAGAGATTTATAGCTATAAGTTCGGATAGGGAATACAGGTCGTAAGAAACAATACCAGAGAAAAAGGGAATGACAATTCCAAGTAATGGAATAAAAATTAACCGCAAATATTTATCCTTGATCATAGCAGCCGTGGGTTAAGATTTAAATTAAAATACAATGCGTCAGTTCAAAGAATCAGGATTGAATACCGGTTTCAAAACTATTTGTATTCCCCGTTATGAAATAGCAAATTTGTTCTCGTGGCGAAATTCAATTATAGATGGTTGGTATTACGCATCTTTTTTTGCATCATTTATATATGCAACCTTTATATTGATGATATAAAAAACAGGGATTTCGCTGCATTGCCAGGCTGAAATAATAAATAAAAATTTTTCATTCTTTTGGGTTCTGTATTGTTGACGGATTTTTACATCCAAGGCACGTTCAATTAAAAAAAACAGTGCTTTGGATAGCGATTTTCATTCAAGGAGGAAATATTTTTCAAATTTTAGTCTCTTTGAGAAATTGAACTCGCGCCGCTGGTTGCTACGTCTTTTCTTTCAGGATTCCCTTTGTAATACAAAGAGCTTGCCCCGCTTGCGGAAGCGGAGATGGAATTGGTTATTCTTATGCGCACATCAGAAGCGCCTGAAAGCTTTGCTACACAGTTTTCTGTTTCAAGATCATAATTTTTTACATCACTTGCCCCGCTGACGTTAAGTTTTAAGTTTTGTGCTGCACCATTTATCTTAGCTGTTGAAGCTCCGCTCAACTCCAAACTGAGGTTGGTTATTTTTACGGGGCCCCTGATATCACAGGCGCCTGAAAGCTTTACCCGTATGCTATTTACATTCAGCGTGCTGTTTATTATAAAGTCGCATGCGCCAGAGCCTTCAATGCTTTCAAGTGTTTTAAATGAAATATAAGCCCGGAGTTTTTTATTGCCGGAACTCCAGCCTGAACGATCATTATTATAAGAAATGGTAAGGATTCCGGAGTTCACTTCCGTTCTAATATTGTCCCGGTATTTATCTTCGGAGGCACTTACTGCCAGGGAGTATTCATCGCTCTGCGACAAATACACGTCAATACCACCGGAAACTTTTATACCTGAAAAAGAAGTTACCTTTCTTACTTCCACGTTCTTATCATTAAAAACAGTTTCCTGCGAAAACCCCTTCGAACATATAATAATAAAGATGAAAATAAAGATCGGTTTCATAATGCTTTTTTCTTTTAAACGGTTAAGTAAAATAAAAGTTACAAATTTTTGGAAATTAAACTATAAGACATTTACCTTTACACGTCAATAAAATTTGTTACCGGGGTGCTGCCAACGCAATGTTGGTACGCTGAGATAAAACCCGCAGACCTGATCAGGATAATGCCTGCGAAGGGAGGTTACACAACTTTACCCACCTCTTTTTCATGCTTTCGTCCCTTTCAGTAAAAAAGGATACGCCATGAAAAAAATCATTCTTACCACGTTATTATTGAGTGAATATTTTTTAACCTTCGGGCAGGATAGTACCCGGCACCAACCGGGGGATACCTTAATGTTGGAAAACATCGAAGTAACTTCTATAAGGGCTGCGGACAAGGCTCCTTTTACCAAAACCAATATTACTAAAAAAGAAATTGAAAAGTTAAACCTCGGACAGGATCTTCCTTTTGTTTTAAACCAGCTACCTTCTGTAGTCGTAAATTCGGATGCCGGTAACGGGATAGGCTATACAGGAATCCGTATTCGAGGCTCTGATGCTTCAAGAGTGAATGTTACCCTGAACGGGATTCCCTATAACGATGCAGAAAGCCAGGGAACTTATTTCGTTGACTTACCCGATATCGTATCATCTGTAAATTCGATCCAGGTACAGCGTGGTGTAGGTACTTCATCAAATGGCGCCGGTGCTTTTGGAGCAACCATCAATCTTTCTACCAATGAAGTGAATAAAAAAAAATATGCGGAATTGAATAATTCCTATGGCTCTTTTAATTCATGGAAAAATACCATCAAGCTCGGCACAGGTCTGCTGGGAAATCATTTTACATTAGATGGGCGTGTCTCAGCAATAAGCAGTGATGGCTATATTGACAGGGCTGCTTCCAGCCTAAAATCTTTTTTTGTAAGTGCCGCATACATCAATATAAAAAGTTCTTTGCGGCTGAATATTTTAAGTGGAAAAGAAAAAACCTACCAGGCATGGTATGGCATTCCGGAAAGTTACCTCGACAGCAACCGGCGGTATAACCCGGCGGGAACTGAAAAACCCGGGTCGCCGTATAGTAATGAAACAGATAATTATACCCAGGCACATTACCAGCTTTTCTATAACCGCAAAATAAATGCTCACTTCAGTTTTAATACGGCTTTGTTCCTTACAAGAGGAAAAGGATATTATGAAGAATACCGGGCTGATCAGTCGTTCAACGATTATGGTTTACCTGGCTATACTAACGGTGGAGATACGCTCACGGCAACTGATCTTATACGGCGTCTCTGGCTCGATAATTATTTTTACGGAGGAATTTTTTCTCTTCAGCTTCAAAAAAATAAGTCACATGTTATTTTTGGAGGTGGATGGGATGAGTATGATGGAAAACACTATGATATAGTAACGTGGGCGCAGGTAGGGTTTCCAAAAGATTATACGTATTCCAGCTTGCCGGCGATGAAACAGGATGTCAATTTATACGGGAAATTATTGCAAACATTTGGTGGAGGCGTCTCAGGCTTTGCTGACATACAGGGAAGGCTGGTGCATTATAATATAAAAGGTTTCCAATCAAATCCTGCAATAAGGATCAATAAGCAGTATACTTTTTTCAATCCGAAGGTGGGGATTTCATTCAACAAAAATAATTTCCAGGCTTACTTGTCCTATTCGGTGGGTGCTAAGGAACCCAACCGTGATGATTTTGAAGCCGGCCTGAACCAGTTGCCCAAACCGGAAATATTGTACGACCTGGAACTGGGTGCCGAAAAAAAGAATACTGACTTTACTTATGGCGCTACATTTTATTACATGAATTATCATAACCAACTCGTATCAACAGGTAAAATAAATGACGTAGGCGCTTATACCCGTACCAATGCTCCCGAAAGTTACCGGCTCGGTATTGAATTGCAGGCCGGGCAGAAATTTGCTAAATGGATAGACGCGAGTGGAAATATTTCCTTTAGCAGCAATAAAATAAAAAACTTTACAGAGTATGTTGATGATTATGATAACGGTGGCCAGGTAGTGTATCAATACCATAATACGGATATATCATTTTCACCGGATGCTATTGGCTCTGCCACTTTAAATATTATTCCCGTGGTAAACAGTGAGATGAGTTTGCAGGCAAAATATGTAGGCAGGCAGTTTCTGGATAATACGTCACATATAAGCAGGAGCATTGATCCATATTATGTCCAGAATATAAAAATGTCTTACAGCCTCAGTAGTAAAAATTTTTTTAAAGGTATCAATTTTATTTTCCAGGTTAATAACCTGTTTAATAAGAAATATGAATCTAACGGATACACCTATGACTATTTTTCAGGTGGAGAACTCGCCGTGGAAAATTATTATTTTCCGATGGCTGGAACCAACTTTTTAGCGGCAATAAATATTAAGTTATAATAGGGAAAAATTAGGTTTAAGGGTTAGGAGTTAAAAATTCAGAAGTTTAAGGGTGTTAGAATGTAGGGTAACAATTTCGCAGGGACACATGAGCGCTGGGTGCTGAATCAATTTTTTTCATACATGAATCCATGTAATTCACGGTTGAGCAATCCTGATTTTTTTCAATTGCTTTTGTATGATACTTTGCATTTGAAATTTTCTCATGTGCTTTTTAGTTTTAGCACATTCCGAGCGGGCAGTCTTGTCCGCTTTTATTTTTTTGAATCTATACTTTTTATTGCAGTACTTATTATCAATAACACGGATTATAATTACCCACGAAATTTTATAAGGGTACTTCGCAAAAAATCAGTGCTATCATGGGTGCTTGAACTTTTCCTCCCAGGCAAGCATGCCGCCTACCAGGTTTTTAGTATTGGCAAAGCCCATTGAGTCCAGCGTCATGGCAGCAATTCCACTCCTGTTACCGCTGCGGCAATACAATATTACTTCATCATTTTTCAGGTTATCGATATCTTCAGTTTGCATGGACTGAATTTTCCCGAGGGGCAATAGTTTACCTCCGATGTTAAATAAGGCATTTTCATTGGGTTCCCTTACATCAACCAGGTTGAGGTTTTCGCCGGCATCGAGCCTTTGTTTTACTTCTTCAGGTGTAATATTTGTCATGATGATTTATTTTAGTATTGCGTTAAAAATAAAGTGATCAAAACGATCCTTTTGCTAAGCGAATTAAAGCTATGGATCCAATACATGTTATTAGTAATTCGCAACTGTGAGCGATAATCCGAACGATCTGTTATGCTTGTCAGTTATTAATTTTTAAACTATCTAAAGGTTGATTACTATTATTTCTCAAAGTGTCTGGTGCAGGAGCCGTAGCTGATATCCACAAATCCATAGTTTGACCCGGCTGTATATAATTGGGCTGGCTTTCCTCATTCCTGGTGTCAGGGTTTTGCTTGTATACAAAAGCTTTGAGCGTATCGGTAATCGATCCTGTTGGAAGCACAGCCGCCAGCGTAATACCTTTTGCTTCTAATTCTGCCTTAGCTTCTCCCAAAGTAAGTCCGTAAAGTTCGGGAACGGCAATTTGCACTTGTGCAAGGCCACCGCCAATTATAAGACTAACGGCTGCTCCCCAGCGAAGTTTTGAACCCGGTGAAATCTTGTTGCCATTATAATTTTGTTCGAGAACGGTACCCTTCATAAAATCAGGACGGTACGTAGTATCTCCCAACCGTAAGTGGTTTTTAACAAGCCTCTCAAGAGCAAATCGAAAACTGAGTCCTTCCAACCTGGGAACCTCTACCATAGGGAGCACTACCGGGTTAATATTCAAAAAAACGGTTCTGTTTACCTTTACGGTTGCTCCCGCATCAGGCAGTTGCTTCTTTACCGTATTTAGGGGAAGACTATCATTATATAAAGAATCGGTTATGACTACATCAAAACCCTGGTCTTCCAGGTACTTGACTGCATCATCGGAGTTTTTACCGGTTACGGAAGGTACTTTAAGATAGCTGCCATGATTGGTAAACCAGCTTAGTGATTGTAGAAATAAAAATACAAGAAGGGAGATCAATAAAATTGCCGCTAACAGATTTACCCAGAACGGTTGTTTGGAAATAAATTTAAACAAAATAATATATATAGGTTAAGTGATTATAAGCTGGATGCAATTTAGTAAATTTAATTATGCAGGCATTCTTCTATTAAAGTTGTATAAAACTCTTTCAAAGTCCAGCCCATTGTTTTTACTTGTTGGGGTACCACGCTTGCCTCACTTTGGCCGGGGACCGTATTTATCTCCAGCATATAAGGTTGTTGTTCTTTTTCATTGTAAATGAAATCAATGCGTATGATACCTTTACAATTAAAAATACGGTAGACCTTTATAGCTTCATTACTTATTTTTTGGGCGACATCCGCGTCAATGTTTGCAGGAGTTATTTCATTACTGGCTCCCAGGTATTTTGCTTCATAATCAAAGAAATCATTTTCAGTAGTAACTTCTGTAATTGGCAAAGCAATAATTTCACCTTTCGCCTTGAAAACACCAACGGTAAGTTCCCTTCCTTCTATAAATTCTTCCACCAACACCTGGTCGTCTACTTTAAAAGCTTTTTCTATAGCCTTTCCCAGCTCTTCGGAGGGTGCAATTACTTTTGACATGCCAATGCTGGAGCCACCGTTATTTGGTTTTACAAATACGGGAAAATGTAAATTTTTTACTCTTTCATCAGGGCTTTGAAAATTATTTTTAAACAGCAAAACCGAATTGGAAACTTTAATACCGCTGGCAGCCGCTACAGCAACTGTATATCTTTTATTAAAAGTAAGGGCAGATGTAGCGCAATCACAGGATGTATAAGGGATGCGTAATAAATCAAAATACCCCTGCAATTTTCCATCTTCACCCGGCGTGCCATGAATGCCAATTAAAACCGCCTCAAAGGTTATCGTTTCACCTTCAACTAAAATCGAAAAGTCATTTTTATTGACTGAGATTTTATCTCCATTTGTTAATTCATAAAACCAGCCGTCAATAGTTATATCAATCTTATACAAGTCATATCTTTTTTTATCAATATTCTTTTCAAAAGTAATGGCTGATTTATAAGATATATCAGCTTCCCCGGAAAACCCGCCAGTTACGAATGCAATCTTTGGTTTCATTAAGTTTTGAATTTATTGTATGTTTTGCATTTTCACAAAGTTTTGGTCATTTAGGTTGGATTTATCACAATGTATTTACCTTTTATCTCAATGGCAATTGACTTATTAACCATTCGCCATTGATGTATTGAACCATTACCTGCCAATTCCTTCATTGCCGCTATCCAAAATAAATTTCCATTTGCCATCTGTTTGTTTTTTCCAGATGCTAACATAGGTACCTCTTAAAACAGTATCTTTCATTTCTAATTTATATATACCGTAGGTATATCCCAATTCTCCCGACGCAGCGATTTCCGCGCCAGCCGGGCTCCAGGTTAACGTGTAGGATGAATCATTTACCTGGCTTAAAAAATCTATTGCATTAGCGCCTGCGATGGGTGGATGATTTGGTCTTAGTAATATTCCCTCATCATCAATATACTCTATAAAAGCTCTTTTCATGCCGGATTTTTTGCTCAGGTCAGAAAAGGCTTCGTCTGCCTTAAAAATTTCTGCAGGTGAGGTTTTCTTTTTCAAATTACCCTTTTGTTTGCAGGAAGGCAGCAACAAAAGAAAGAGGCTGGCAACCGCCAAAATAAATGGTAATCTTTTCAAATGCTTCTTTCATTTTTGTGTTAGAAAAAAGGCGAAAGTATTTTCCAATACCCTCGCCAAAACAGGAAATGTCACCTGCCTGATAGGCCAAAAGACCTTAAAGATTTATATGTGCATTTTGTCTTTTTTTGCGAGAAGTTCTTCTACGGTCTCCACGTACATTTCATCAGGAACACAGCAATCAACGGGGCATACCGCGGCACATTGTGGTTCTTCATGAAAGCCCTGGCACTCCGTACATTTATTAGGAAC
>JBDTOV010000075.1:0-23025 GCA_039933035.1 Ginsengibacter sp.
GACCAAGATAGAAATCTAGTCCCGCTTTAAAATCCAATATCCTATGAAAAACCGTGACGAAGATAATATGGAAAATAGTATTTAGCAAGATTTTTTTGGGAGATTTTCAGAAAATCACCTGTTTGCACCACAGATACATAGTTTAATTTATTTAGCGGTAGATTATGTTGAGTAAAAGGCTAACATAGCGACGCCGGATGGCAATTAACCGGCATGGGGCACAGTAATGCCCGATTTTGCCAGCTTACACCTTCAACCGGATTGCGTGTAAACTTATAATTAAAACCAATTTTTGGTCGGGCGCCTGCTTCTACCCCCGAGACCCAGGGAACCCAATAAACTTCTGACGATTGTATTTCCCGCTGTTCTCATCATACTCTTTACAACAGTATTGTTTACCACCTTTTCTAAGGCACTTTCAACCGGCTTTAAATTATTTTTAGTTACGGAGGTATTCCCGTTCCCTGCCGTTCCAGTTGCTGCGTCCTGCAATTTCGCAGTGAGCATTTCATAGGCACTGTTACTATCAGTTACCTGGTTATATTTTGCCACTAATTTGGAATGATTCACCATATCACTGATTTCAGCATCTGTCAGTATATCCATTCTACTTTTTGGAGTAAGCATCATTACCTGGACTAATGGAGTAGGAATTCCTTTTTCATTTAAAGTAGTTACCAAAGCCTCTCCAATACCCAGTTGTGTTATCAGGTCTTCAGTTTTATAAAAAGTCGTTTCAGGGTAATTTTGTGCGGTCTGTTTTATTACGGTCCTGTCGGCAGCAGTAAAAGCCCGCAATGCATGTTGAATTTTTAAACCCAACTGCCCCAAAACACTTGCCGGCACGTCCATCGGGTTTTGTGTACAAAAATAAATGCCAATTCCTTTGGAGCGGATAAGTTTAATAATGGTGTTAATCTCCTCCAGCAAAGCTTTAGTGGCCTCCTGGAAAATAAGATGCGCCTCATCAATAAATATGATGAGTTTAGGCTTATCGAGGTCGCCTTCTTCCGGGCAAACTGCATATAATTCTGCCAGCATTTGTAACATAAAAGTGGAAAATAGCTTCGGCTTATCCTGGAGATCGGTAACCCTTAATACATTGATTATCCCGCGCCCATCATCATGAATTCTCATCAGGTCTTCAACTTCAAAACTTTTCTCACCAAAAAAAACGTTCGCACCCTGCTGCTGCAATTCTATTACTTTACGCAAGATGGTACCCGTAGAAGTGGCAGAAATATTTCCATACGCAGCCTGTAATTCATTTTTTCCTTCGTTACCAGCATATTGCAAAACTTTAATAAAATCTTTCAGATCAAGCAACGGAAGTTTATTGTCATCACAATATTTAAATATCATGGCAACAATACCGCCCTGGGTATCATTCAATCCCAAAATTTTAGTAAGAAGCACCGGCCCAAATTCAGAAACGGTGGCCCTTAGCCGTACCCCCTTATTTTCACTTAATGTGAGCAGCTCGACTGGATACGAACGAGGTTGATATTCCATTGTCAATTGCCGGTATCGGTCTGTGATGGTATCGCTCAATGCGCCAGAAGCCCCGATCCCACTTAGGTCGCCTTTAATGTCCATAAGCAATACGGGTACGCTTGCATCACTCAAGCCCTCGGCAATCATTTGAAATGACTTTGTTTTCCCGGTACCGGTAGCACCGGCCACCAATCCATGCCGGTTCATGGATTTTAAAGGAATAAAAATTTCTGCTTCGGGTATGGCCTTACCATCAAGAATAGCGGCACCTATTTTGATAGTTTCTCCCTTAAATGAATAGCCATTTTTAACAACTTCAATAAATGCATCCTTTTTAGCCATTTGATTGTACTTTGTCGAAAGTTACAAACTGAATTTGAAATGATAAGAATGTTTTAACTTTTTAAATTATCTATTTACTGTAATTAGCAGTCAAATTTTAAATAATAATCAATTTAATAAAAACTAAATACCTTTATTACGAATAAATACATAAATATTATGGAGAATAAAAAACCTAAAATTCTGATTTGTGAAGATGATCCAAACCTTGGAATGGTCCTAAAAAATTACCTGGAGCTCAATGATTATGATGTGGTCCTGGAAAGAGATGGGAGACTTGGACTCGCTGCTTTTCAGCGTGAGAAATTCGATATATGCCTGCTGGACGTTATGATGCCCAATATGGACGGCTTTACAGTTGCTGAAGAGATCAGGAATGTGGATCCGGATATGCCTTTATTCTTTTTGTCAGCAAAAACCATGAAGGATGATATTATCAAGGGTTATAAACTGGGCGCTGACGATTACATCACCAAACCCTTCGACAGTGATGTTTTGTTGCATAAAATAAAAGCGATTTTAAAACGTAATGAGGAATTGCACCGTGAAGAAGCCAATGCCGAATATGACCTGGGCCAATATCATTTTAACCCAAGGCTTCGCCAACTGGGTGTTGGAAAAGACGTGCAGACGTTATCGCCCAAAGAAAATGAATTATTGAAAATGCTTTGTGAATATAAAAATGACTTATTGCCCAGGGAAACAGCTCTGAAAAAGATTTGGGGCAGCGATACCTATTTTAACGGCCGCAGTATGGATGTATATATCGCTAAGCTTCGCAAATATTTAAAAAATGATTCTACCATTGAGATTGTAAATATTCATGGTAATGGTTTCAGGCTGGTAGTGCAGGAATAATATTATTCAAAAATTTCTATACTTTTCTATTTAAAAGCAAGACCGCAGCTACAATGGCTGCGGTTTCTGTTCTTAGCCTTGTTTTACCAAGGCTTACTGGTATATAATTATTTTGAAAAGCGGCGTCCGTTTCAATCTTTGTAAAATCTCCTTCGGGGCCGATGAGTATTATTTGATCCCCCGGTTGCAACGTTTCATCAGCCAACTGTCGTTTTCCATCTTCATCAATGCAATGAGCGATGTATTGGTTGTCACAGGAATACCCCTTGATTAGCTCTGTAAATTTTACGGGTTCATGTAATAAGGGTAACCATGCCTGTTGCGACTGCAGCATCGCACTGATTACAATCTTTTTCATTCTTTCATGCCTGAAATGTTGCTTTTCTGTGCGCCCGCTTATAAAAGGAATAATTTCACCGACACCAATTTCGGTGGCCTTTTCCAGGAACCATTCAAAACGGTTGGCATTTTTGATCAGCGAGATTCCTACCGTTATTTTAGGCTTTGGCTGAGGTGTAAAAGTTAGTCCTGTTATGGTTACTTCTGCATTTTTCTTATTTGCGGCTACCAGCGAGGCGGTTAGCACCTCCCCTTTACCGTTAGTTATCAGTAGTTGTTGCGCTTCCTGCATTCGTAATACCTGTACTATATGCTTTGAGCTTTCTTCACTCATGATGAACTTACCGGGCATCGGTAAATTTTCTTCAAAAAATAATGGCAACTGCATCTTCGTGGTGTATTTGTGCTAATCCCCGCCTGGCAAGTTGATTAGAAGGGTGTTTCATCATCAAACTCGCCGTCATTCATTTTACTTCCCTTTTGTATGTACAATTTTGCGCCGTCACCGTCAATATCTTTCACGGGTTTCCAGTTTCCTCCCTGTGGAAGGCTCTTATTAAAATCATCGCCATCGTCTTCCACAAATTTTTGTATATGAAGCAGTGCTTTAAGTTTAATGGTATCAAGCTGACCATTGCGATGCTTCGCAATCCGAACGTGTGTTTCACCTTTATTGCTTTCGCCCAATTCGTTTGCCGTAATATCATAGTACTCCGGACGATACAAAAACATCACCATATCCGCATCCTGCTCAATAGCACCCGATTCCCTTAAATCACTTAACTGCGGCATTTTGTTACCCTCTTTCCTTTTTTCTACTTCGCGGCTTAGCTGGCTAAGAGCGATTATTGGAATTTGGAGCTCTTTGGCCAGGCCTTTCAAATCTCTTGAAATGCGGCTGATTTCCTGTTCCCTGTTACTATTTCGATTTTCACCGGCGCCACTCATAAGTTGCAAATAGTCAATAATGATGAGGCCCACATTGTGTTTGTTTTTGAGCCTTCGGCATTTGGCTCTCAATTCAAAAATATTCAATGCTGCAGAATCATCAATATGAATGGGCGCAGAAGCAAGCCGTTCAATCCCTTTTTTGTACAATTGCTTCATCTCATGTTCTTCAAGGCGCCCCCTGGCAATTTTTTCGAGCCATATTTCACTTTCTGCACTAAGGATTCTTTGCACAAGCTGGCCTGCACTCATTTCAAGGGAAAAAAAGCCTACGGTTGTTGGTTTTGTGGGATGTAGCGCTGCATTACGGGCAAGGTTAAGCGCAAATGCGGTTTTACCCACAGAAGGGCGCGCTGCGAGCACAATCAGATCAGAAGGTTGCCATCCATAAGTAATGTGGTCAAGAATAGCAAACCCCGTGGGTACGCCTGTTATTTCATCCTGCCGGGTTCTGAGGTCTTCTATGCGTTGTATGGTTTTCACCAAAACAGTGTCTATGCTTGCATAGTCCTTTCGCAAGTGATTATTAGTAATTTCGAAAAGTTTTGTTTCCGCATCATCCAGCAGGTCAAACACATCTGTACTGTCTTCATAGGCATCCCCAATAATTTCCCCGCTTATGCGGATGAGTTCCCGCTGTATAAACTTTTGTAAAACAATTCTTGCATGAGCTTCAATATTGGCAGATGAAACTACCGAATTGGTAAGTTTAGTTACATAAAACGGGCCACCGGTAAGGTCCAACTCTTCCCTGAATTTTAGTTCCTCCACTACCGTAAGCAGATCAATAGGAGAATTTTTTTGCTGTAGCCCCTGCATCGCTCTGAAAATACGTTGGTTTGCCTCTACATAAAAACACTCTGGCTTTAATATTTCTATTACAACATCAAATGCATTTTTCTCAATCATGATGGCGCCGAGCACTGCCTCTTCCAGGTCTTTGGCCTGGGGAGGCACTTTACCAAACATCATAGAACCAAGTTCCAGCGAGCCGTTTTTTCTTCTTGATTTTCTTTCTTTATTTAGGTTAGTAAGATCCATTTTTTACGTAAAGCGCGTTTACAAGCAATGTTAAAATAATTTTATAAAATACCCCCTAATTTTTAATCGGGCGGCTAAGTTAAAGGACAAAAAACTATTTAAAGAAATTGTTAAGTCTTTATATTTATACCCATCCCGGTCACATGGTAATCCCAAAAATATACCGGTTATTAACAACATCTTCCGCGTTTTGCACAATTTAAAATATTTTTAAGTTTCGGAACGAGAATTATCCACATATATCTGTGAAGAAAAGATTTGGTCATTTTTTTGTCATCTAATAAAAAAATTTATTAAATGGAAAGATTATTTTTTTCCAGAAAAAATTACAAAAAAGGAGCATTTGTCCGTAAAACCAGTAGCTGAAGGTGCATCCGAAAAACATCGGGCTTTTCTTAACGCTATCTTCGTTATTTTTGAATTTCGAAGATGCTGTTAAAATGGAATTTATGTTCACACTGGTTCGGTTGGCGAGGACACCAATTGCACTGGACCGCGGCCGGTACTCCCGCCAGCCACTTTCGCGGTAGTAAGATATTCTGAAAAATAATTTTACAGCTTCTAAGTAAAAAATAATTTTTAAAACGATACATGAAGATCAGCTATAACTGGCTTAAGGATTATCTCCCTGGAAATCCTGTAATGTCAAAAATGATGGAAAGCCCGGAAAGACTATCCTCCATACTGACATCAGTAGGGCTTGAAGTAGAAAGCCTGGAAAAATATGAGGAAATAAAAAATGACCTCCAGGGCTTACTTGTTGGTGAAATTATTACCTGTAAAAAACATCCTGGTGCAGATAAACTCATTATCACCACGGTAAGTAACGGCGATGGCGAAACGCTGCAAATAGTGTGCGGCGCCCCCAATGTTGCCACAGGACAAAAAGTAATTGTAGCCCCCGTTGGTAGTACTCTTTTTGCTAACACAGGAGCACCTTACACCATTAAAAAAGCAACATTTCGCGGCGTGGAGAGCAATGGAATGTTATGCGCGGAAGATGAAATTGGATTAGGGACTAACCATGCAGGCATTATTGTACTTCCGGCAGATATTAAAACAGGCATGACGGCCTCTGCCTATTATCAACCCTACAGCGATTGGATACTGGAAATAGGCCTTACACCTAACCGCATGGATGCTATGAGCCACCTGGGGGTTGCCAAAGACGTATGTGCTTACATGTCACATCACAATAAGGCTGAAATGAAAGTGCTTTCACCGTTTAACAGCAGTTTTAAAGCAGATAATACCTCTCGTACGATAGACGTGGTCATAGAAAATCCGGAAGCGTGCGCCCGGTATGCTGGCGTAAGCATTTCGGGAATTACCGTAGCTCCGTCGCCCCGGTGGTTGCAAAACAGGCTCAAAAGTATAGGAATGCGGCCCATCAATAATATCGTGGATATCACCAATTTTATTTTACACGAAACCGGGCAACCCCTGCATTCATTTGACGCTGATAAAATAAAAGGAAATAAAATTATTGTAACAACACTTCCGGAAGGAAGTTCGTTTATTACCCTTGACGAAAAAGTTCGTTCTATCCATGCGGAAGATATTATGATATGCAACGGTAGAGAAGAGCCTATGTGCTTTGGAGGCGTTTTCGGCGGGCTCGAAAGTGGTGTCACAGAAAATACGAGAAATATTTTTTTAGAAAGTGCCTGGTTTAATCCTGCTTTTATTAGAACAACATCTTTCAGGCATGGCTTAAGAACTGAAGCGGCCATACGGTTTGAAAAAGGAGTTGACATCGGCAACACGGTGCTTGTTTTAAAAAGGACCGCAATACTGATAAAGGAAATCTGTGGTGGGCTTATTTCGTCAGACGTGGCAGACGTTTATCCAATTCCAAAAATTCAAAATGAAATTACTTTACAAAATCATTATCTTAAGAAAATAAGTGGTAAGAATTATCACCAGGACACTGTAAAAAACATTTTGAAAAGCCTGAATTTTTCTATTGTAAGAGAAACTCTTGACGAAATAAGAGTAGCCGCGCCATTCAGTAATCCCGATATAACATTGCCGGCGGATGTCATTGAAGAGATTATGCGTATTGACGGCCTGGATAATATAGAAATTCCCACAACTATTAAAATGGCTCCTGCAATTGAAACCGCATCAATAGAAGTAGCTATAAAAGAAAGAGTGGCCGCCTGGTTAACAGGAAATGGATTCTCAGAAATTTTCACGAACTCAATCACCAATTGTAAATACTTTGATAAACAAATTTTGGCAACAACTGTAAAAATAATAAACAGCCTTAGCGAAGATCTAAATGTCATGCGGCCCTCCTTGATGCCTACCGGCCTGGAAAGTATTGCCTATAATATCAACAGGAAAAATACTGACCTCTTGTTTTTTGAATATGGAAAAATATATTCAACATCTGCAATTGCCACATATGCTGAAACAGAAAGTTTGGCATTATACTTTAGCGGAAACAAAAAGAAATCATACTGGAAAACAGCCGGAGAAAAAATAGATATTTTTTTTGTGAAGGGAGTTTGTAACACAGTTTTCACCCTGGCAGGTTTGAAGGATCTTGAATTTTTGACGGAAACAAGCGATACCCTTACTGATCGCATAGTCTTTTTATTAAATGGAAACCTGCTGGGGGAAGCAGGAAGAATAAAAAAACCTGTATTGGATCAGTTCACGATAAAGCAACCTGTTTTTTATGCTTATATCAACTGGCAGCAATTGCTGTCACGTATTAGTAAAAGCGATATCTCATTTAAAGAAATTCCGAAGTTTCCGCAGGTGCAAAGAGATCTTTCAATTGTTGTTGATAAAACAATCCCTTATCAATCACTTGAAATTTTGGTAAAATCTTTGCATATAAATAAACTCACAGACTTCACCTTATTTGATGTATTTGAAAGTGAAAAACTAGGAGCAAACAAAAAATCAATGGCTATAAGTTTTACTTTTTCCGATAAAGAAAAAACATTGACCGACGAAGAAACCGATGGAATGGTGGAACGTATTATTGACGCTATCGAAAATAACCTGGCGGCAGAAATAAGAAGAAACAACCCGATATGAGCACAATGCAGGAACGTATTAATTCTATACATGCAAAATTGCAATTGTTGTTAAAAAAATATGCAGCACTTCAGAACGAGAATGAGGTACTACTGCATGCAATAAAAGCATGTAGAGAAAATGAAAAAGGTCTCTCACAGAAAATAGGATCTCTCGAAGTGCAGGCTGGCATTCTCAAAGCATCGGTCGGAAAAATGAATGACAAAGAAAAACATGATTTTGATAAAAGGATCAATCAGTATATAAAAGATATTGATAAATGCATGGCAATTTTAAACAACTGATATGACAACGGATCTCATTCCCATAAATATTTTAATTGGCGACAGGACTTATCGCATAAAAACACTCCCGTCGGATGAGGAATTGGTAAGAAAAACGCTAAAAATTATTAATGACAAAATATCGGAATTTCGATCCCAGTTTGCGGGAAAAGATTTGCAGGATTACATTTCAATGGTCCTAATCTGGTATGCAACGCAGCCAACATCCGGCATGTATGATGATGCTTCAAGAAAAGAGTTCGCTGATACTTTGGAAAAGATACATAGGCAGCTTGACGCTGTTATATAAGTAAACATGTACCTCCGGTTAATCATTAAAAATCCGTCCCTTGTAATTTTTTGATTATTGTATAAAACAAGCCGTCCATAATTTTCCATGCAATTTTGCTATCTTCGTCTATTCCCCCTATTTCAATATGAATTGCGTATAGAGGATTACAGATTATGAACCGCATTAAATCATTTAAAAGACAATGGAACCACTCATCCCAATAATAATTGGTGTTGCCGCATTAATTGTGGGCATCATCGTGGGTAAAATCGCATTTGCCAAAAACACCAAAAAACGATTAGAAGAAACAGAACAACAGGCACAGAAAATCGTTTCCGATGCACAAATCCAGGCCGAAACACTTAAAAAAGAAAAATTACTGGAAGCAAAGGAAAAGTTCATTCAACTAAAGTCAGACCATGACAAAGAAGTTTTTCAGCGAAATCAAAAATTAAGCGATGCCGAAAATCGTATTAAACAAAAGGAGCAATCCATTAATCAAAAGGACCAGAATGTCGAACGAATTATTAAAGAGAATGAGGCGATAAAAGAAACGCTCAACCGCCAGATAGACGTGGTCAATATTAAGCGTACGGAACTGGAAAAGCACCAGGAAGAGCATATTCGCAGGCTGGAGAAAGTGTCCGAACTTTCGGCTGAAGAAGCCAAATCTCAGCTTATTGAAACGTTACGTCACGAAGCCAACTCCCAGGCTCTTGTTATTCAACAGGAAATAGTTGACGATGCCCGGTTGAGGGCTAACAAAGAAGCCCGAAAGATAATTATTCAAACTATCCAGCGTACCGCAGCAGAACAGGCTATTGAAAATGCCATTACAGTTTTTAACCTGGAAAGTGATGAAATAAAAGGTTCGATTATTGGCCGGGAAGGTAGAAATATCAGGGCGATAGAAGCCGCAACAGGTGTAGATCTCATAGTGGACGATACACCGGAAGCCATTATACTATCTTCTTTTGATCCGCTGCGACGGGAAATTGCCCGCCTTTCACTCCAGCGCCTGGTAACAGACGGGCGTATTCACCCCGCACGCATTGAGGAAGTTGTTGAAAAAACCAGGAAGCAACTGGAAGAACAAATTATTGAAATTGGAGAACGTACCGTAATAGAGCTGGGTATTCATGGCCTGCATAAAGAACTGGTAAGAATTGTTGGCAAAATGCGTTTCCGTTCTTCTTATGGACAAAATTTATTAATGCACAGCCGTGAAGTTGCCAACCTTTGCGGCGTCATGGCTGCAGAGTTGGGAATGAATGTTAAGTTAGCCAAGCGAGCCGGATTATTGCACGATATCGGGAAAGTTCCTGATGACGAAACGGAACTTAGTCATGCGCTCCTGGGAATGAAACTGGCAGAGAAATATGGGGAAAATCCTGCAGTTTGTAATGCAATTGGTGCTCACCACGATGAAGTTGACATGCAGTATGTAATTTCTCCCGTTGTTCAGGCCTGCGATTCAATGAGCGGGGCGAGACCGGGCGCACGCCGTGAAATCATGCAACAATACCTTCAGCGCATAAAAGACCTGGAGAACCTGGCACTGGCTTACCAGGGAGTAGAAAAAGCTTATGCAATACAAGCCGGACGGGAACTTAGGGTAATCGTTGAGGCTGAAAAAGTAAGTGATGGGGAAAGTGATAAACTCAGTTTTGAAATAGCGCAGAAAATTCAAACAGAAATGACCTATCCGGGACAGATAAAAGTAACTGTGATCAGGGAAAAAAGAGCCGTCAACGTGGCAAGGTAAAAATTGCACGAAACCGGGCCGGCGTTTCGATACCCGGATTCGATGAAGCAGATTTCAACAAGATTATAAAAATGAAATATCAACAGGTAAAATATAATTTTTTCACTTACCTTCGCACTCCTAAAATAAAAAGCCATGAATGCAGT
This sequence comes from Ginsengibacter sp., assembly GCA_039933035.1. Lineage (GTDB taxonomy): Bacteria > Bacteroidota > Bacteroidia > Chitinophagales > Chitinophagaceae > Ginsengibacter. Next base: position 10,543 of record JBDTOV010000075.1, read on the forward strand.
TGCATTTGTTCACGAACAATTGACGCCGAAAAAAGAACTTCCTTCATTTAAAGCGGGTGATAATATCACCGTTAACTATAAAATCCAGGAAGGCACTAAAGAACGTATTCAAAGTTTCAAAGGTGATGTTATTAAACGCCAGGGAGAGGGTGGCACCGCCACGTTTACCGTGCGAAAAATAAGTGATGGGATTGGTGTTGAACGCTTGTTCCCGCTTTTTTCTCCTAATATTGAAAGCATAAAACTTCACAAGGTGGGTAAAGTCCGTCGTTCAAAATTATATTACCTGCGTGAAAGGAGTGGTAAAAGTGCCCGCATACAGGAAAAAAGAATGAAATAAACTAACATAAGTAAGAAAAAAACCGGGAAGCTATTGTTTTCCCGGTTTTTTATTTTATATACTTGTAAACGGTTAACCGTCTGAATGATATAAACTGTACCTCACCATTATTTATTGAAATGAAAAAAGTTTGTATCATGGCTCTTTAGTATCCGCATTTTTAGCTTCCTGTGCACGAGGCATTTCTCCTTATGAAGCGGCCCGAGGTAAAGCCAAATGTGGCCGGTACATCAAATGATTTGTTAAAATATATCCACTAAACAATTTGAAATAAACAAGTCTTTTTCCGTGTAAATATTATTAATGTATCTTTGATTTTCTAATTATTTAACGATGACACTAAACTTACTAAAACCCGTATTGCTGTTGTCAATGCCGGGTGGTTCAGAATGGATTTTAATCCTGCTTGTAGTCCTCTTATTTTTTGGAGGCAAAAAAATTCCTGATCTGATGAGAGGTATCGGAAAAGGTGTTAGGGAATTTAATGATGCCAAGGAGCATGTGAAAAATGAAATTGATGCCGGTATGAAGGAAAAAGATACTCCCCCGCCTCCAAAGCAGGAAGTTACCAGGACCGAAGTTGTCAGAGAAACAACTTCCTGAATAAAAACATTTACAAAATCAAATTTTACGGCTCAGGTGTATTATCTAACTATAGATGATTACATCTCAGCCGTTTTTTTATAAAAAATTATACTTGTTTGTATTTAAAAATATAGCAGCATATCATGCGCAGCTTTCCACAAACAGCACCTCCTGCCTTGAGGTAACAGAGTATTATCTTGAACAGATACAGGCAACAAAAAAACTAAATGCTTTTGTAGAGGTGTATGCAGCTGAAAGCAGGGAAAGAGCCAACTATCTTGATGAGAAAAGGAAGCAGGCAAAAACCTGCGGCCAACTTCATGGAGTAATTGTAGCTATTAAAGATGTTATATGCTATAAAGACCACAGGGTGAGCGCTGCATCCGGCATTCTGAATAATTTTATTTCAGTCTATCATAGTACCGTGGTCGAAAAATTATTGCAGGAGGATGCGATAATCATAGGCAATTGCAATTGCGATGAATTTGCAATGGGGAGTACCAATGAAAATACCATATATGGGCGCGTATTAAATGCACTGGATGAAAATAAAGTACCAGGAGGCTCTTCAGGTGGCTCTGCTGTTGCCGTACAGGCCGGCCTTTGCATGGTGAGCCTTGGCAGCGACACCGGTGGTTCGGTAAGGCAACCAGCTGATTTTTGCGGTATTACAGGTATTAAACCCTCATATGGTTGTATATCAAGAAATGGACTGATAGCTTATGCTTCTTCATTTGACCAGATAGGGATTTTTTCAAATAATGTTGAAGATGCGGCAAAAGTGCTGGATGTAATAAATGGCCGGGACATTTATGACAGCACTGTAAACCAGGAAGAACGGCATGAATTTGCAGTCTCTTTGAGGCAGGAAAAAAATAATTCCGGCAACTATCGTATTGCTGTTTTAAAAAATGCGCTCGAGCACAAAAGCCTGGACCCGGAAATTAAAAAAAGCATTTATCAGTTGGCGGGAGATTTGAAAAAAGACGGGTATGTAACGCAGGAAATAGATTTTAGCCTGATTGATTTTATCGTACCTGCTTACTACATACTCACAACGGCAGAAGCCTCGAGTAACCTTTCGCGTTATGATGGTGTTCGCTATGGCTACCGGCACAAAAACGATGTGGAGGACCTTGCTGAATTTTATAAAAAAACCAGAAGCGAAGGATTTGGTAAGGAAGTAAAAAGACGAATTATGCTGGGCACTTTTGTATTAAGCGAAGGATTTTATGATGCTTATTTTACAAAAGCACAACAGATTCGAAGGTTACTGGTAAACCAAACATCAGAAATTTTTAATAAGTTTGATGCACTGATTCTACCTACCGTACCTTCGACAGCTTTTGAAGCAGGAAGCATGCAAAAAGATCCGGTGGCAATGTATCTCGCAGATATCTACACCGTTTATGCTAATCTTACCGGTACACCGGCCATTTCACTGCCGTTGTTTAAACATAGTAACGGCATGCCTTTCGGTGTACAAGTAATTGCCAACAAGCATAATGAAGTAACTTTATTTAAAATTTCGGATATGCTTCTGCGTAATTACAAAAGATATTAATTTACCATGAAGAAGTTTTTTGCCATACCGGTATTATCCATTTTTTTTCAAATGAGTTTCATAAAAAACTCATTTGGGTCCGATATCTATTTTCAAAAAAATACGATTGATACTACTAAACTGGAAAATATAAAGGAAGAAGATAAGGCAATAGATGAAGTCATAAAATCGCCAACACCTCCAAAGGAAGAAAAAGTTAAATACTTTAGCCAGGTTACCAAATACGGTTTTAAAGACCTTTTTAAAAATTATTCGTACAACCCGGCCATTCCTTATTCTTCACAGGTGAATCCAAATGCAGAATCCTATATGCAGGATTACCTGCAGGCGTATGGAAAGCACCTGGAGCAGATGAAGGCTACCGCATTGCCGTATTTTAATTTAATTGATGGCATCCTTACAAAGTATGGTTTGCCAAAAGAATTAAAATACCTGGCGGTTATAGAAAGCGATCTTAAATCGTATGCTCTTTCCAATGCCGGCGCCCGCGGGCCGTGGCAGTTCATGAGCTATACAGCAAAAGACTACGGCCTGCATGTAAATCAATTTGAGGATGACCGCACAGATTATTATAAAAGCACGAATGCCGCCGCAAAATATTTATTGAGTCTCTATAAAGATTTTAAAGACTGGCTGCTTGTAATAGCAGCTTACAATGGCGGTCCGGGGCGGGTATACAGCGCTATCAACAAAAGTGGTAGCCGCAATTTCTGGAAGCTCCAGTATTACCTGCCACAAGAATCACGCAACCATGTGAAAAAATTTATTGCCACCCATTACATTATGGAAACCGGGGCGCAGGAAGGAAATTTTGACTACTCAGGTTTACATGGACCCGGCACAATCGTACAACCAGCTATTTCAGCAGACGAAACGGCAAATACAGGTGAATTAGCGCTTTCAGGTAGATATATTGGGACAGTAATTGCAAAAAATCTTCAGATAGATATGAAAGATTTTAACCGTTACAATCCGGGATTTGATGATACGCTGGCATCAGGCGGCACATATAACCTAAGACTGCCAAATGCTAAAATGGATATGTTTATTGCGAATAAATATCCAATACTCAATGAATGTGTTGAGCAGTTGCTGAATGAGGTAGGTGCCGATACAAAAACAATCTATACAAAAAGCAAAAAATAGGACGAAAAGAGTATTATTCAAGCGATCTTTTCATGGCGGCTACTTTCATAATACATTCTTCATATTCCTTTTCCGGGTTACTTTTAAAAGTAATGGCTGAGCCTGCCTGTATTGACACATATCCATCTGCCTGGTTGTAAAGTACACTTCTTATTACAACATTAAAATCAAAATTACCATCAGGATTTATATAGCCTACCGTTCCTGAAAATAGTCCCCGTTTTGTTTTTTCATATTGGTCAATTAATTCCATTACTCTTTTTTTCGGAGCCCCGGTCATAGATCCCATGGGGAACGCAGCCGTAAAAATTTCATCAAGCGTTACGTGCTCCCTAAGATTTCCTGTAATTGTTGAAATCATTTGATGCACCTGCGGAAAAGAGTAAATATTTAAAAATTCTTTCACAAATACCGAGCCTTCTGTACATATTTTCGCGAGATCATTTCGCACAAGGTCTATAATCATTATATTTTCCGAGCGTTCTTTTTCATTCTTTAGTAAATCTTTCTTTTCCTGTTCATCAGTTTTGGGATTGTCGCTAATTCTCTTTGCAGTTCCTTTTATAGGTTGCGAAATAATTGTTCTCCCGGTTTTTTTGAGAAACCGCTCCGGGCTGGCGCACATAAGGTATTTGTCTTCATACCTATAAAAAGCCGAAAAAGGATTTGGCGATAGCACACCCAATTTCCGGTAAACATGAAGCGGATCAATGAACCGGTTGTCCGCATAAAATTCCTGGCAAAAATTTATTTCATAACAATCGCCTCTTAGAATATGCTCCTTCAATTTTTTTACGGTTTCTATATATTCATTTCGTGAAAACCTCGACGTAAGAACCGGGGCATTTGCATTTATAATTTCACCCGGCCTGCACAAGATCATTGCATCATAAATTTCCCTTGCGTCATGAGGGGGGTACACACCAATCTGCAGTTTATCTTCCGTTACAATAAAAACGATTTTCGGAATAAAAAAAAGAAACCCCGGAAACCGGATACCGTCAGGATTTAAAGATTCAAGATGCTCGATTTCATTTTTTATATCATAGGAAACATGCCCGAAAATCCAATCCTGGTGTCGCTTTTGAAATACATCAATATCATGCAAGGAACTGTTGTCGTCAGAAATAATTGAATGGATAACACCTGCGCCCGCTATACATTCGTAAGATTTATCGAACTCATACGAGTGGTTATCAAGCAAACAAAAAATGCCAAACTTCTGTAAAAAGTTTAGCATTTGTATTTTAAAGATAGAAAAATCAGTTATTGAATATGATGTGAATTGTCTTTTCAAAGTAATTACTCAACAGCAATAAAGCTACCATAATTAGCGCCGTTAGAAATCATCTTCTTCATCATCTCCTTCATTTCCATCGTTGAAAAGATCCAGGTCTTTGAAATCATCATCAAGATCAAAATCATCGTCTGCTTTACCCTTCTTGGCAGAAGGCTTTTTAACCTTTGATTTTGGAATATCAAATTCTTCAAAGTCAGGATCATAATCGTCGTCATCGGTTTTCTCCCAGTCATCTTCAATCTCAACGTCGTCGTCGTCATCATCGTCAATATCTTTTGTTTTTTTTGATGAAGCAGCTTTTCCCTTTTTGGCAGGTTTTTCATCATCTTCGAGATCATCATCATCATCATCTACGTCTTCTGTTTTCTTTGATGAAGTATTAGTAATAACAGATCCGGGCTTTTTTTCAGGAAAGTTTTTTTCCTTATCAGATTTTGCTTTCATATTTTCTTAAAGGATTAGAATGTAAAATTTCAATTAGATTTTTAAATTGCCAAATAAATTTTATAATATTTCATTATTGATACAGCATCAATCATGGTGCCACAATGATCTGATCACTTCCGGGGCCGTTGGAAATAAAGTTTACGGGAACACCTAGTGCCTCATTGATATAATTGATATACGTGACCATTTCAGGCGGCAAGTTATTAAAATTTTTTATAGATGTGATATCAGTTTTCCAGCCCGTAAACTTTTTATACAGGGGCTCAATTTTTGCCTGTTGCATCTGAAACGGAACCTCGTTGGTTTCTTCATCATTAATTCTATACCTGTTGCACACCTCAAGATGCTCCAGTGAATCCAGTACGTCTGCCTTGGTCATCACTAATTGTGTAACGCCGTTTATCATACAGGCGAAGTGAAGGGCCACCAGGTCAATCCATCCGCACCTGCGCGGCCTGCCGGTAGTACTCCCAAATTCATTTCCTGTCTGCCTGAGCAGTTCGCCATTTTCATCATGAAGTTCCGTAGGAAAAGGGCCACTTCCTACACGCGTGCAATACGCTTTGGTAATACCAAATACTTCTTTTATTTTTTGAGGTGCTATACCGAGCCCGCTGCCAACACCCGCGGTAATAGTATTAGAGGATGTTACGTAGGGGAACGTTCCAAAATCCACATCCAGCATGCTTCCCTGCGCACCTTCAGCAAGTATTTTTTTTCCTTTTTGCATGGCATCATTTACAAAATATTCCCCATTTACGATTTGCAGTGTTTTCAAAAATTCAAGCGCTTCAAAAAATTCATCTTCCCAGGTTGAAATGTCTTCATTGAAAGAAAAATTATCCAAAAGCTTTTGATGTTTTAAACGAAGTTTTATGTATTGGGAAATAAAATTCTTATCGAGAAGATCTCCTACACGCAACCCGTTTCTCCCGGTTTTATCCATGTATGCAGGGCTAATTCCCTTAAGTGTTGAACCTATTTTTTCTTTTCCTTTAGCCAATTCACTAGCTTTGTCCAGGGCACGGTGTGAAGGTAAAATCAAATGCGCACGCGCGCTTATGTACAAATTTTTTCTGTAATCGATTCCCATCGCTTCTACGGCCCCGCATTCATTTTTTAATGCGATTGCGTCAAGTACCACGCCATTACCTATTAAATTTATTTTCTTTTCATGAAATATTCCCGACGGAATCTGGTGCAGTACAATTTTTTTCCCGTCTACATAAAGGGTATGCCCCGCGTTTGGGCCTCCCTGGAACCGTGCAATAACATCATACCCGGAAGCAAAATAATCAACAATTTTCCCTTTTCCTTCATCGCCCCATTGCAGGCCAAGAATTACATCAACCATTTGAAAAATATTTTTTAAAATGGATCACCTTATAATTTGCGATCCACGAGGATTTGAGTAAAAATAAAATGAAAATAAATAAGTGAGGACTTTTATTTCTTCTTTGTATACAATTAGTGGAAAAGAAACCTGAAGACAGTGTTTTTACTACGCGAATCGTAGTAATATGATGAAGTAACCTGTGGTATCAGGCAACCTTCAGCAAACTCAGTTTGCTAATTTTAAATTTGCGTTCGGCGTAATCCATAGTAAGCGTAAAGGTTTTTACCTTCTGAGATGGTAATTCATACATAGCATCCGTTAATATGCTTTCGCATATACTTCTAAGACCCCTGGCACCCAATTTGTACTCCATTGCTTTTTCAACCATAAAATCATACACGCCGTTCTCCACCACCAATTCAATACCTTCCAGATCAAATAATTTCCGGTATTGTTTGATGAGAGAGTTTTTGGGTTCCGTTAAAATATTTCGTAAAGTAATTTTATCCAGTGGATTTAAATACGTTATTACCGGGAGCCGGCCGAGCAATTCAGGAATAAGCCCAAATGATTTAAGATCCTGTGCATTTACAAACTGCAATAAATTTTTTCTTTGGAAATCCTGCAGGTCTTTGTTTACATTAAATCCGATGGCATTGGTATTGATTCTCCTGGCAATAAGCCTGTCCACCCCGTCAAACGCACCACCGCAAATAAAAAGAATATTACTTGTGTTCAATTTAATCAGTTTCTGCTCAGGATGCTTGCGACCTCCCTGTGGCGGAACGAGGACCTCAGTTCCTTCCAAAAGCTTTAATAAGCCCTGCTGTACACCCTCGCCGCTTACATCACGCGTGATACTTGGGTTATCGCTTTTGCGGGCAATCTTGTCTATCTCATCAATATATACAATTCCCTTCTGCGCAGCATTCACATCAAAATTGCAAACCTGCAGCAACCGGCTCAAAATACTTTCGACATCCTCACCTACATACCCGGCTTCTGTAAACACCGTGGCATCCACGATCGCAAAAGGAACATTCAGTACGCGGGCTATTGTTTTCGCGAGCAACGTTTTACCCGTACCGGTTTCCCCGACCATTATTATATTGCTCTTTTCAATTTCCACATCATCCGCTTCAACTTTTTGATTCAGGCGTTTGTAATGGTTGTACACCGCAACGGCGAGGACTTTTTTGGCATCATCCTGCCCTATAACATATTCGTCCAAAAACTTCTTAAGTTCAATGGGTTTTTTTACGGAAAGTTTGTATCCCGAAACCTGGCTGTTCTTTTCCGGCATCGGAAAAATCTCCTGTGTGATAATTTCCTGTGCATGTTCTATGCAATTTTCACAGATGTGGCCCTCCTGCCCGGCAATTAGTATTTTAACTTCATCCCGGTTTCGCCCGCAAAAAGAACAATGTAAGGTTTGTTGTTTAGCCATCGTTTATCATTTATATCATTTCCATATCCAACGCATAAATTCTATTTTCATTGCTGTATAATCGCGCATACAAAAAAAGTACTTATTTACAGGACAATTAAACAAGGTGGAAAGTTGCTTATAATTTATTTAAAATCCCGTCAACAATCCCATATTTTTTACTTTCCGTGGCGTTCATCCAGTAATCCCGGTCAAAATCTTCCAGTACTTTTTCATAAGTCTGCCCACAATTGTCCGCAAGAAGCTTGGCGCCCAACTCTTTCGCTTTTAACATTTGTACCGCCATAATTTCAAGATCAGCGCTAGTGCCTTGTCCGCCACCACTCGGCTGGTGAATCATCACCTCTCCATGAGGGAAAATAAAACGCTTTCCCTTTTCTCCACCACTTAGTAAGATGCTGCCCATACTGGCCGCCATTCCCATGCAAACGGTGCTCACCGGAGATTTAATCATTTTCATGGTGTCGTAAATAACCATTCCACTAGTAATAACGCCGCCGGGACTGCTTATATAAAAGGTAATTTCCTTGCCAGGATCTACCGCGTCAAGGTATAAAAGACGATTGGTAATGTCTTTGGCACTTTTGTCGTCAACGGCACCCCATAGAAAAATTTTCCTTTGTTCAATAAATTTTTTGTCAAACATCATTCCTCCCATCATTTTCTCCATTGGATTTTCCGGTATTGCCTTTTCCGGGTCCTCTTCTTCCTCTTCAAAACGTGTTGAATATTCTTTATAAAGATTCATGTGATTCTGTTTTTTAAATGTCTTTTATTTTTTTGTCTTACGGGAATTGGTTACCAGTACTTCGTCAATCAAACCATAGTTTTTGGCTTCGTCTGCCGTCATCCAAAAATCCCGGTTACTGTCTTTGGTAACTTTTTCTATTGTTTGCCCTGTGTGGGTACTGAGAATTTCATACAGTTCCTGCTTCACTTTTCTTACTTCGTTCACAGTGATTTCCACGTCTGATGCCATACCGGCAGCACCTGCACTCGGCTGATGCATCATTATTCTTGAATGTTTCAAGGCACTCCTTTTACCCTGCGCTCCCGCGCCCATTAATACGGCTGCCATACTTGCTGCCATACCGGTGCAGATAGTGGCAATATCAGGAGTAACAAACTGCATTGTATCGTATAAGCCCAGCCCTGCGTAAACGCCCCCGCCGGGAGAATTGATGTAAAGTTGAATATCCCTTGTCCTGTCTGTGCTTTCTAAAAAAAGCAATTGTGCCGTAATGATGTTGGCTACTTCATCATTTACAGGATAGCCAAGGAAAATAATCCTGTCCATCATCAGGCGGCTGTAAACGTCCATTACTGCTACATTCATAGGACGTTCTTCAATAATATTAGGTGTTAGGTTGGTTACATTGTGCTTTATATATCCCTGCAGCGTATTGCTGCTAATGCCCTGGTGTTTCACAGCATATTTTTCAAATTCTTTTCCTGTATTCATAAATTAAGTTTAGTGTAAAAGCAATTTACCGGCTTGTAAGTTCCCAAATATTATGCTAACAATAAAATGAGACAAAAGGACATAGGAGGAAAGGTATCCCAGCCCTGAACTTTCTGTTAGGAACCCTCAACTGCTGACAGCCGACGAACGCCATGGGTCAATTCTGACAGTTTCTCAATGCACGTGATGGTGCTGCTTTGCAAGTAGTTCTTCGGGTGTAGATTCTTTTTCCAAAGGCGTTACCTGGGTTTCAATGAAATTAAATAATTTGTCTGTGATGATTCTTCTATAGCTACTTTCTACCTGCTTTTTATCTTCCAGCATCCTGTCAATATAGCTTTCGATCCATTGATTATCGTCACCCATATTTACCTGGCCAAAATATTGCATAATTTCTTTCTTCATATACTCTCTCAATTCTTCGTCAGAAACAGCTAGCTTATTATCGTTTATTATTTTGTCGCTGATCAATGTCCATTTTAACTGGTCGGCAAATGAAGGATATTCTGTTTCCACCTGCTTTTCAGTTTTTTTCTTTTCACCCCCCACAGCGATCCATCTTTTCAGGAAGTCATCCGGCAATTGCAAAGGGGTCTCCAATAATGTGTGGTATAACTGGTCGTGAAGCTGGCTACGGCTGGCCTCATCCCACTGCTGTTGCAATTGGTCTTGCATCGCCTCGCGAAAATCTTCTTCCGTTTTTATTTCTTTACCAGGAAATACCTGGTTAAAAAATTCTTCATTAAGTTCCTTCTTTTCAACTAACCCAATTTTGGTTAGGGTCATTTTAAAATATTTTTCGCCTGATGCAGGATCACTTTTATCAAGACCTACATCAGATAAAATCCATTCTCTCTCTTTTTCAGGAAAAGCATCTTTCAATTGCAATACAACAAAGTCGTCCTTCTTTTTATCATAAAGCTGTGGCCTGAAATCTTCTGCAAAATATTTTACGAGAATAGAATTATCTTTTGAAAGAGCATCGGGTAGCGGGTTCCCTTCGGCATCACTTTCTTCAAACACTACATTTAAAACATTTTCTGCACCGGTGACTGTTTCTGCATCCTGCATATCCCCATGCTTGGTTACCAGTTTTTCTATTTCTTCGTCCACCATTTCCGGTGTCACCTTTACTTTGTACAACGCCGGCTGTGCAGTGGATAAGGCATCAATGGAAACTTCGGGCTTTAGTCCTATTTCAAAAGGAAAATCATAATCCGTTGGGTTTGACATATCAAGGTTCCTCAGGTCACTTTCCATGGGCAACGGCTGGGCGAAAATTTCAGGCTTTTCTTTCTGCAAATACTCCTGTATTTCCTTCTCAACCGCTTTAATTACTTCATCATAAAAAATGGAAGCTCCATACATTTTCTTAACCATTCCAGCGGGAACCATCCCTTTTCTAAACCCGGGAATATTTGCTTTTTTGCTATACTCTTTTATAGATTTCTCAAATGATGGTAAATAATCATCTTTATAAACTTTCACTGTTAGTTTCTCGTGAAGATTACCGATGTTTTCTTTTGTAACACTAGCCATTAATAGAAGTTTTAATCTTCCGTTCCAAAATGGAACGGTTTGATTTTCTTTACAGAAAATGCAGTTTGTGAGTGTGCGCATGGAGGGACTCGAACCCCCACACCTTACGGCATCAGATCCTAAGTCTGATGTGTCTACCAATTTCACCACATGCGCATTTGGGGCGGCAAAAGTAATGGATTTAAATTAAAAAAAATGCAGGTAATTACAATTTTATCAATTTGATTATTGTCCCGGGTTTTATAATTTGAGAGGGTTTTTTCCTTTTCCTGAACATGTTCCCTGTTAGCAAATCAACGTAGCCCGACAGTAACATAGAAAACCGTTGTATTTGTGCCCGAAAAATTCGGCGATATCTTCTATTTTTTATTAATTATTATCCCACATAAATTTCATTTCATACACCTCCATCGATTTCAAAAAGGGACCATAATTTTCAGAATCCAACTCAAGACTTTTATTATTGCTGCCTGGTAATAGTTGCCGGATTATATACCGATCACCATTATTAAGAAATAGCTCCGCAACAGTTTTATCAATTAGAATTTCCATTTCATTTTCGCCGGAATGTACATCCGCCGGGAGTAAATTTAAAATTTCATTTCCCTGGTACCGCAGGCAAAATTTATTTCCTTCAGCAAGCGTGAACTTTACTTTAACATGCAACGGGCCTGGTTTAATTTTATTGAGTTGCTCATTGGCCCGCTCCGCTGTCAGGTCACTATATTTTTGAGAAGTGCTATGCCGTATGTCAATTTCTTTAATGGGCGTGGCCATTAATTTAATACCCTCATTTGTCGTTTTTAAAACAAATTGCGTTGGAAAAAGCATCATTTGGGTAAAGGGCATTCCGGGATGATCAATTCTTCCTCAGGCAATTTGAACCCTCCTGTTATCGGGCATGTTTTCAAAACTTTCAGCCGCGTATAACAAATCTCCCCTTCTTTCACTACTGCCCTCTGCATAAAATTGTTTGGGCGTCTCGGGCGTAAAAGTGCTGCCATCAAAATGCCCGATAAAATAGTCGCTTGAACCACCATGCAGTACCCACTTCATATTGGCCGTATCGCCATCAACCGGCAATTCAAAAAAATCAAGACACTCATACAATCCCACAAAATGGCTTTGCCTGGTCCGGTTTCTCATATTAGTCGAATTGTAAAAAGACAGTCCGTCTTTTTCAAAAAGAACCATTACCCATCGCTTTGAGGGTTCATACCATAATACTTTCGGATCGCGGGTATCATTACTCATTAACTCCCAATTACTATCAATCACAGGATTTCTTTTATAGCGTATAAACGTTTTTCCATTGTC
>JBDTOV010000076.1:0-22901 GCA_039933035.1 Ginsengibacter sp.
TTTCATTGGAGGAGGCTGTTATAGAAATATAAATTACCCATCTTATTATAGTAAGAATTTTATTTTCTTGATAATATCGATGTAAAAAACCCCGGTATAATTTTTTTAATTCCGTTTAACTGATTAATAAATAAAAGTAATGAGAAGCCAATTGAAGAACAGGCATTTTTATAAGTGGTCAATAGTATCCGTGGCCGTTTTAATTTTTAGTATCAGCCAGGCTTTGGCCCAGGTAAATCCTAAGATACTTGTATTTTGCAAAACAGCCGGTTATCACCACAGTTCGATTGCGGTAGGTATCGTGGCGATTCAAAAATTAGGTGCCGACAATAAATTTGATGTAGATACCTCTACAGATGCTATAAAAATTAACCCCGAAAATTTAAAGCAATATAAGGCCGTAGTATTTTTAAGTACCACCGGGGATATTTTAAATGACGGTCAACAGGAGGCATTTAAACAATATATTGAGTCCGGGGGAGGCTTCATGGGTATTCATGCTGCTACAGATTGCGAATACGACTGGCCCTGGTACGGTAATCTTGTCGGAGCCTATTTTGGTGGTCATCCTGCCCAACAGGTTGCCACGTTGAACATTGTAGATACCCAAAATCCCTCAACCCAACACCTGCCCAATCCCTGGATCAGAAAAGATGAATGGTATAGTTTTAAATGGATGGCCGAAGGCCTTCACGAACTGATTACTATCGATGAAAAGAGCTATGATCTTGGCAAGATCGCCCCCATGGAACATCATCCCATGGCCTGGTACCACGAATATGACGGTGGCAGATCTTTTTATACAGAATTAGGGCATACAGAAGAATCTTTTGATGAACCCCTTTACCTGCAACATATCCTCGGCGGAATAGAATATGCCATAGGAAGAAAGCCCTAGGAAGATGAATCCGATAACTAAGATAACAATTACAAACCACTGCAAATATCTAATCCAATATGAAAAATAAATTACAGGTTGTATGCCTGGTGGTTTTATCCATAATTGCGTTTACCTGTGGCATGCGGAAGGATAATCAAAAACCCGAATTTGATCCGCATCCAACAGCAAAGTATTTATCGCCGGAAGAAAGTATGAAGACCATGTATCTTCCTAAAGGATACCATATGGAACTGGTAGCGAGCGAGCCTATGATACAAGATCCTGTAGCAATAACCTGGGATGGCAATGGCAGGATGTATGTGGCCGAAATGCTCACTTATATGCAGGATGCCGATGCCACCGGCGAACAAAAGCCCTGGAGCAGGATTATGAGGCTTGAGGATACTGATAATGACGGAAAAATAGATAAGAGCACGATATTTATTGATAGTCTTTTGTTACCACGAATGATGCAGACTGCAGGAAATGAATTACTGGTCAATGAAACAAATTCAATTAATATTACCAGCTACTCCGATACAAATGGTGATGGTAAAGCAGATGTCAAAAAGGTAGTGTATAAAGACGATAAATACGTTCCCAGTGATGCCAATATGGAACACCAGCGAAGCGGGCTGGACTGGAACCTGGATAACTGGATGTACATGACCTACGATCCCGTGCGTTTTCGTTATACTAATGGAACCATACAGGTAGATTCCATACCAAGCGGGGTGGATGGACAATGGGGGTTAACTCATGATAATTACGGACGTTTATTTTTCTCCAGTGCGGGTGGAGAAACTCCGGTGTTAGGGTTTCAAATCAACCCGGTTTACGGAAGCCTCGACTTCCCGGACCAGTTCGGTCCTGAGTTCCAGCAAGTATGGCCTATCATAGCCACTCCCGATGTACAGGGAGGAAATTCCCGGCTGAGGCCAAATAACACCCTTAATCATTTTACGGCTTGCTGCGGTCAGTCAATTTTCAGGGGCGACAGGCTGCCAAATGATCTTGTGGGAGACTATATTGTTTGTGAACCCGTTGGAAGAATAATACGAAGGGCGAAGGTGCTTGACCAGAATGGGAAAACGGTGCTTAAGAATGCGTATGACAGCATGGAGTTCATATCGTCTTCAGATATGAATTTCCGCCCCGTGAACAGCGCTACCGGTCCCGATGGAAATTTATACATTGTTGATATGAACCATGGAATCATCCAGCAGGGAAACTGGACAAAACCCGGATCTTTTCTCCGAAATAAAATTGATAGCCTTGGCCTTGCTAAGAACATAACCGGCGGCCGGATCTATAGGGTAGTTTATGATGGTTTTAAGGAAGGACCTAAGCCAAATATGCTGAATGCACCTTCTTCGACACTCATCAAATATCTCGGGCATCCTAACGGTTGGTGGCGGGATAACGCCCAAAAGCTCATTATCCTTCGCGGCGACCGGTCAGTGATTCCTGCCCTAAAAAATATTGCCACGGGGCAGCAAAAAAATTCGGGAAATGATACCAGTCTACTGGCACGCATACACGCTTTATGGACCCTGGAAGGATTGAATGCAATTGATAAGGAAGTGCTCTCACTTGCTTTAAATGATCCTGATCCACAGGTACGAAAAACAGCCGTCTGGATCAGTGAATCTTTTTTGAAGAAAAACGATGGCCAGGTAATAGATGAGGTGGCAAAACTAAAAGATGATGTAAATTACGATGTGCGTGTGCAGGTGCTGCTTTCAATGTATAATAGTACTTCGGAGGTGGCTAAAGCTGTTGTAAAACAAATTATGGAACAGAATGCGAAAAACGAAATGCTGTTGGCTACCAAAGATGCGCTTGATGAAAATGATCTTGTAAAAAAGCTTTCAGGCAGGCTCGTCAACATGACTGCAGAAGATAAAAAAACGATCCTCGGAGGAGCTACCACTTTTAGATCACTTTGCGCGAACTGCCATGGTGGTGACGGAAAGGGATTAGCTGTTGCTGGAAGCAGTATGGCGGCCCCGCCCCTGGTCGGAGCAAAACCGTTTGAATCCGCAGAAAAAAACACTGCAATCAGGATATTGATTAATGGGTTAACCGGCCCTGTCGAAGGAAAAACATACCCGGCTGAAATGCCTACAATGGCCGCAAATAGTGACAGGTGGATAGCATCGGTATTGAGTTATGCCCGTTATGAATTTGGTAACATTCGCGGCGATAAGGGAGCCCTTTCTCCGATTATTAAACGTGATGAGGTAAAGAAAATAAGGGATGAAAATAAAGACAGGAATAAACCGTGGACCCTGGCGGAACTTAAAAATAAAAAATAACTGTTAATAGTTGCGTTCTAAAAAAGAAAATACCTCTTAATAGTAAAACCTGTACGAATTAGAACAATAAACAAGCTTACCAAATTGTTAACCCGGCTTTTAATAACTTTGTTTACAAATAAACTTATGTTTTTAATTATCCTGAACGTATTTTTTTGTCTTGCGTTCGCAGCATTTGCTTACGTCAATCTAAATGATAACGATGCCTGGCTTTGGGTCACGATTTATATGGTGGCTTCCGTTTGTTGTGGCCTGGTAATATTTGGTAAATATTACCCGGTCGTATACCTCGTGGCTATTGGTTTTTACCTCGTATATGCCATCATATTATTTTTTGCAAAAGATGGCGTTCTCGATTGGATTACAAAATATAAAAAAGAAAGCCTCGTACAAAGTATGCAGGCAACAAAACCGTATATCGAACAGGCAAGAGAATTTTTCGGGTTGCTGATTATCAGCGGCGCTTTAGCAATAAACTATTTTGCAGCTTAATGGATATTACCGTGGAAAGGAAAATTTATTTATATGATGTGGAAGCGTTGAAAAACCTGTTATCAAATCTTATACAACAACATCTTGATACAGGTAGTCATTTATGGCTTGAAGAAAAAGCAGCCCTGGTTGCAACCGAAAATAGTGCAGTTCAACTAAATCTTTCTTTTGCTGCTATTTCCCGAAGAACGGGGAGAAAAATAATTACTTTAAATTCCGGTCAGCAAAAGCAGCTCCAGTCGATTCTTCCCGGATTTACCATTAATGAAAGTCCTTTGCACAGGCTATGCAGAATTTGGATTTTGCTGCAGGTGAAGCCTGGTGATGCAGATAATTATTTCGCTAAAATTGACGGCCTGTTTAAAAATGCCGAGATGAATGAATTAGCGGATCTTTATGCCGCTTTACCTGTCTTTCCTTATCCTGGATTATGGGTAAAACGCTGCTCGGAAGGCATAAGAAGTAATATAGGAATCGTACTCGATGCAATTATGTATGATAATCCTTATCCTTTCGAAAACCTGGATGAGGCAGCATGGAATCAAATGGTTTTGAAAGCTTTTTTTACAGATAAAGATGTCAACCGGATTATTGGTTTAGATGACAGGGCCAATAAACCTTTGGCAGCAACTCTGATAGATTATGCTCGCGAACGATGGGCGGCTCAAAGGCCGGTCAACGTTCAGCTTTGGAGATTGGTAGGTAAATTCATTGATGAAGCTAATTTCGCTGACATTCAGAATGTAATGGCTTCCGGTGATATTATTTCAAAAAAAGCCGCAGCATTAACCTGCGCTCAAAGTGATTATGAACCCGCTAAAAATTTATTGAACTCCGTACCGGAACTTAAAAATGAAATAATAGAGAACAAATTGAACTGGATAAATTTAACTTCCTGATGCATAATTTTGAAAATGAAAATTAATGCTTACTTAAAAAATCAATTTCAGAACAAAAAATAAAATATTCAATATTATAACAGGTATAAAATCGAAACTTTTTGAAAATGATTTCTGAATATTAAAATATAATAAACCGAATCAAAAAATATGTGTTGCAATAATCCGATAGATGACAATGAAATTCATTCCAAAGAGGCCATTCCTGCTAATCTGAAAAGTATCCTCGGCATGAAATTTTTTGATCCGCATGTTCATATGACCAGCCGCACCACGGACGATTACCAGGCAATGGCTGATGCCGGGGTAGTGGCGCTCATAGAACCTGCCTTTTGGCTAGGTCAACCACGCACAGGCCTCGATACCTTCAGAGATTATTACAGCAGCTTAATTGGATGGGAGCGGTTTCGTTCTTCACAGTTCGGCATTAAACATTATTGCACCATCGGATTAAATTCGAGGGAAGCCAATAATGAACCGCTTGCTGAACAGGTTATGGAAATACTACCCATGTTTATTTATAAAGAAGGTGTTGTGGGAGTAGGTGAAATTGGTTTTGATGATCAGACAGCTCTTGAAGAAAAATATTATCGCCTCCAGTTGGTTGTTGCTAAAGATGCCGGTTTGCCGGTTCAGATACATACTCCTCACCGTGATAAGAAAAAGGGTACGCAGCTTAGTATGGAAATTGCTTTGGAACATGGGCTTGATCCCTACATGGTTATTGTGGATCACAATAATGAAGAAACCGTTAAAGAAGTATTAGATAAAGGGTTTTGGGCAGCATTCACTATTTATCCTTTCACCAAAATGGGTAATGAGCGCATGGTGGAAATTGTAAAACAATATGGCACTGAACGCATCATGATCAACTCAGCGGCTGACTGGGGAATAAGTGATCCTCTTGCTGTTCCTAAAACTGCGGCACTTATGAAACAGCGCGGTATCAGCATTGAGGACATACAATTAGTTACTTATCGAAATGCTATTACTGCTTTCGGCCAGAGTGGGCAAATAGATGAAGCAGACTTTAGCAATTCAAAAAATATAAATCAATCTGAAAAGTTTGAAGGCAATACAATACTTCGTGGCGGCCAGCAGCCCCGCATCGATTCATCTTCTATCATTATCAGTTAAAGAACATCTTGAAAAAATCCATTGCGTATTTTAAATTGATGAGGCCGGCAAATATTGTCACCGCTATTGCGGATGTGCTTGCCGGGGTTGCCATTTCAGGATTCGCGATAAATCCGGGCTTATTCGTTAATCACACTTTACCCATTATTTTATTGAGCATGTCAACCGTAGGCTTGTATGGTGGTGGGGTTGTTTTTAATGACGTTTTTGATGCAGAACTGGATAAAATCGAAAGGCCGGAGCGGCCGATCCCAATGGGAATCATTTCTGAGAAAGAGGGCGCTTTGCTTGGCATTTTCTTATTGTTGCTTGGTATGGCTGCTGCATTTATTGTAAATCCAATTTCCGGCTTGATTGCAATTGCCATTTCGGTTTCTGCTCTTGTGTATGATAAATGGGGGAAGCATCATGCTTTTCTCGGACCGTTAAATATGGGGCTGTGCCGCGGCCTGAATCTTCTATTAGGAATAAGCATTTTGGCAACTCAACTCAATCTATATTGGCAGGTGGCTTTTGTGCCGGTAGTATATATAGCTGCCATTACCATGATAAGCAGGGGAGAAGTGCATGGCGGAAAAAGTAAGCCACTTTATTTTGCGGGCTTCCTGTACATTCTGGTGGCGGCTTCTATTTTAATTATTTCTTTTTATAATAAGAACTTATTGCTCACATTGATCTTCCTGTTGCTTTTTGCATGGATGATTTTTGTCCCTTTATTTACAGCTATTCAGCAACCTGTGGGCAAAAATATTGGTAAGGCGGTTAAGGCAGGGGTTATTGCTTTGATACTTCTTAATGCGTCATGGGCGGCGGCGTTTGGCTTTCCGTGGCTGGCTCTGTTAATAGTCCTTCTATTGCCTTTATCTTTGTACCTGGCAAAAAAATTTGCAGTAACATAAAAAGATGTAGCCAACTTAAAAATTATCCGCAGTCTTTAAAATTTATTTATGGATTATTTAGAACAGGAGTTTGTTGTGAAGTTTGATTACAGGGTTTATTTTACTTCGGCGCTTTTTAATCTTTCCAATACAATTTTAGAGGACTTTTTTGTTCAAAAAAAAACATCGCCATTTCAGAAGATTTTTTTTGTTATCGATCATAATGTTGCTAATGGCCATCCTCGTCTTGTAGAGGAAATTTTTGCTTATTTTAAAAAATATAAGACCGTTCTTTTATTGGGCAATATAATGTTGACTCCCGGTGGCGAAGCTGCAAAGAACGATCTCGGCCTGTTTAATAAAATTGTGGAAGCGGTAAATTCATATAATATCGACAGGCATTCATACATAGCTGCTATTGGTGGCGGCTCTGTGCTGGATGTTACCGGTTACGCTGCAGCGGTGTCTCACAGGGGGATCAGGCATATCAGAATTCCTACTACTACCTTATCACAAAATGATTCAGGCATCGGGGTAAAAAATGGAATCAATTACTTTAATAAAAAAAATTTTTTGGGGACATTCGCACCGCCTGTAGGTGTTTTTAATGATGATGTCTTTTTGCGAACATTATCAGGACGGAATTGGCGTTCGGGTATTTCAGAAGCGATTAAAGTAGCCTTAATAAAAGATGCGGCTTTTTTTGGCTGGATTGAAAACAATGCAGACCAACTGGTTGCCCGGAATGCCGATACCATGAATTATCTCGTGTGGCGATGCGCTGAACTTCATCTACAGCACATAGCAGGTGATGATCCTTTTGAAACGGGTTCTTCACGCCCATTGGACTTTGGTCATTGGAGTGCTCACAAATTGGAGCAGCTCACTAATTTCGACGTGATCCATGGTGAGGCCGTCGTCATGGGGATTGCGTTAGACAGCATGTATTCGTCACTATCAGGCAGGTTGCCATTGGAGAAAGCAGAAAGAATTATTCAATTATTGATTCGCATAGGTTTTGACATCACACATCCTTTTATTCAAATTAAAGAGGATAGTAAAGTGTTGTTGGGACTAAACGAATTCAGGGAACATCTTGGCGGCCGTTTAACCATTATGCTTTTATGCGATATCGGCAAAGGAGAAGAAGTCCATGAAATCGATATCG
This sequence comes from Ginsengibacter sp., assembly GCA_039933035.1. GTDB lineage: Bacteria > Bacteroidota > Bacteroidia > Chitinophagales > Chitinophagaceae > Ginsengibacter. The sequence goes on from JBDTOV010000076.1 coordinate 7,773, forward strand.
CTTTACTTATCGAGGCATCAAGACAACTAAAGATATATGCTGAAATAAAAACATTCAATTTTTAATAAACATGCTGACCAATTCCGGCCATTTAACCTATTGTACTAATATTCACAGCGGCGAAAACTGGCAAGATCATTTCAATGAAATAAGAAATAATTTTCCGGGTATAAAACAAAAACTTTCTCCCGGGAAACCAATGGGCATTGGTTTGCGCTTATCGAATATGGCGAGTGTTGATCTTATTGAGGAGAAAAATCTTGACATGTTTAAGCAATGGCTCGATGAAAATGAAGCGTATGTATTTACCATGAACGGGTTTCCGTACGGCAGTTTTCATGATACCCGGGTTAAAGACCAGGTACACGCTCCCGATTGGACTACGAATGAAAGAGTAGCCTATACCATTAGGTTATTTCGAATTTTAAAAGACCTTATACCGCCAGATTCAGAAGGAAGTATTTCCACTTCACCCTTGAGTTACCGGCATTGGTTTCAGCAAGGTGATCTTTTGAAAAATGCAAGGGAATCAGCGACTGATAATATGGTGCTTGCCGCAGAAAGCCTTATTGAGATTCATCAATCAACCGGGAAATTGTTGCATCTTGATATTGAACCGGAGCCCGACGGAATGCTTGAAACAGGGAAAGAGCTTATTCATTGGTTTACAAATGATTTGCTTATTAATGGCGCAAAAAAAATAGGCGCCAAATACAATGTTTCCGTTTCAAGGGCAGAAGAATTATTAAAAGCGCATATCCGTTTATGTTATGATGTGTGTCACTTTGCTATTGGCTATGAGCCTCACGAACAAATTATCCGGGAAGTTGTAGATTCAGGGATAAAGATTGGTAAATTACAAATAAGTGCAGCCTTGAAGGGAGCCATGAATGAAGACATCTCAAAGAGACAAAATATAAAAGAATCTTTTTCAAAATATAATGAACCCACTTACCTGCACCAGGTGGTTGCCAAAAAAAATAATGGTGAATTATTGAGATATCCGGATCTTCCGGAAGCTTTATCGGATTATGACAATGCAGAGGTAAATGAGTGGCGCGCCCATTTTCATGTGCCCATTTTTGAAGAAGATTTTGGATCATTGCAATCAACACAAAAAGATATTGAAGAAGTATTGCGCTTGCAAAAAGAGATGAATTTTACCAACCACCTGGAAGTAGAGACCTACACCTGGGAAGTACTTCCCGGTGCTCTGAAATTACCTCTCCGGGACTCTGTTATAAGAGAATTGCAATGGGTAGTACCGCAATTATAAAGAACAATAAACAGGATCAATATTCATGAATAAAACAGTTGTAATTGATGTGGTAGCGCTTTCTTCTTCTGTGACAGCGGAGATGCCCTTCCTGAAAAAATATATTTCAAAAAATAATTTGGCAGTAATTGCACCGATGCTTCCTGCCGTTACCACGGCAGTTCAATCCACCTACCTTACCGGCAAGTGGCCCTCCGAACATGGCATCGTTGGTAATGGATGGTATGACAGGGAAGATTGTGAAGTAAAATTCTGGAAACAATCGAACCAATTGGTACTGGCTGAAAAAATTTGGGAGAAAGCAAAAAAACAGGACCCTACTTTTACCTGCTCGCAAATGTTTTGGTGGTACAATATGTATTCTTCTGCTGATTATTCTGTAACGCCAAGGCCACAATATCTTGCAGATGGGCGTAAGCTTCCTGATTGCTATTCATATCCGGCTGAATTGCGTGAAGATTTGCAAAATAAATTGGGCCAGTTTCCTTTGTTTCAATTTTGGGGCCCCGGTGCCAACATAAAATCTACTCAATGGATTGCCGATGCTTCTATGCTGACGGATGATCGGTACGATCCTACACTTACCCTGATATATTTACCGCATCTGGATTATTGTCTCCAAAAATTTGGCCCTGATCTTTCGAAGATAAAACCGGAATTATATGAAATTGATAAAGTAATTGAACAACTGGTTACTTTTTATGAAAAGAAAAATGCAAAAATTATTATTCTTTCCGAATACGGTATTGCGCCCGTTAGTAAGCCCATTCATCTAAACCGGCTATTAAGAGAAGAAGGATTGCTGCAGGTGAGAATTGAACGCGGACTGGAACTATTAGATGCGGGTGCTTCCAAAGCCTTTGCAGTTGCAGATCACCAGGTATCACATGTATACGTAAACGAAGTTTCCGTAATGCCACAGGTTAGAAAATTATTAGAGAAAGTTCCTGGTATTGAATTAATACTTGATAAAGAAGCCCAGGCAAAATATCATGTTGATCATGCGAGAAGCGGAGATTTTGTATTGATGGCAGACGCAGAAAGCTGGTTCACTTATTATTTCTGGATGGATGATGCGAAGGCTCCGGACTATGCACGATGTGTTGATATACATAAAAAGCCCGGTTACGACCCGGTCGAGATGTTCATGACTTCAAAGTTGCGGGCAGGATATAAACTCTTACGAAAAAAAGCGGGCCTGAGATATGTAATGGATGTAATTCCGCTTGATGCTACATTGATCAAGGGTTCCCATGGAAGAATTGACGCTCCTTCAGCATTTTCTCCGGTCATAATCACCGATCACAAACTACAACAAGATACTATAAGTGCTGTTGATATCTTCGGTATTATCGATGAGCAAATCTGGAAATAGGAATGGTGATAATTTTTCATGGGGCTTGAATCCGTAAAAACCGGTAATTGTATTTTAAGTCAAATATACTATTGAAATTAGAGTCGCCGGGGTTATAAAGAATTTCTTAAGGTAAGATAAAACGGTACAGCTATATGTGCCTGCTCTTTATTTAAAATAAGTTGTGCGGCCTTTTCTCCCATCATAATAAAATCAGTTGATATGGTGGTGATGCCATTCAGAATTATTTTTTTTAACGGAGTTTCGTTGTAAGATATTACTCCCACATGTTTCCCCGGTTTCATTTTGGTAGCTAGTATCTTTTCTAATAAAATTGCCAGGTCATCTTCCATTAAGTTGATATAGGCCTCTCCTTCTTTGATAGGCTCACTGTCTATATTGTGTACCACTTTACCGTTAAATGCATATTGCCGGCAAAAACTCCGGAAACCTTTTAATATTTCGTCCGGGAAATAAGTATAAGCAGGCATAATTATTTTGATCGTATGGTATTTACTTAGTTGCGGTAACGCCTTTTCGAGTGCTTCATAAATGTCTTTTTCAAAATTTTCGTATACGGCACCGTACTCGCCATCCACACCCGCCACCAGTTTATCCAAAAGAATTAGTTTATCTTTTGGGATCATATTAATCACTTCACATGCATTTTCTGATCCTTCCAGGAAATGCGGAATAATTACATAATGCGAGTAGTCATTTTTCTTTTTAAGTATTAATCGCTTAAAAAAGTCAAAATCATTATTATAGATATAAAAATCAATAGAAGCCGCCTCACCAATTGCCGCCACAAATGCATCGTACACAATTTTTTTATGAGGACTTAACTTATTAAATAGCAAAAATATCTTCAGTTGTTTTTTTACCTCAGTATTTTTTACAAAATATCCTTTACCTGGAACTGAACCAATTGTGCCTATTTTCTTTAAATATTTATATCCTTTCCCTGCAGTATCCCTGGATATTTCAAACTCAAAGCTCATTTCATTAATGGAAGGCAACACTTTATCCTTTTCTATTTTTCCTTCTCCAATTGCTTTGCTAATAGAATTGGCAAGTTGTAAATATTTAGGTGTAGCAGAGTAATAGTCAATTGATAAATATTGGAAAATGTTGTTACTTTTCATATCGCAAATCCTCTTACAATCGTTGATGGGGGTGAATAATAATCAAATATAAACATTCCTTTCAGAGTACAAGAATTGTTATAAACCCGGGTTGAAAACATAAATATATACTGGCTGAGAGGCGCATGATTTCAAAGACTGTTGTATAATAAGTTGCAAAAAAGCAAGCTTAATATTCCTGGTAGATGTTATTCAGACAGGTTCACAACTATTTTTCCTGATTTACAAAGCGCCTGGTATTATGATAAAAGCTGGCATTATTTTTTTCATCACCACTGACGTAAACTAAATGTAAAACCTGCTCATTTGCTAACTTTGGAAATCAAGAGTTTTGAGTCACAGCGAAGCTCTCAATGTAACATTAAATGGTAACTCAATATGCTCGGTGGATTGCTGCAAAATAAGTTGTGCTGCCTTTTCTCCCATCATAATAAAATCGGTTGATATGGTAGTGATGCCATTCAGAATTATTTTTTTCAGGGGAGTTTCGTTATAAGAGATTACTCCTACGTGCTTCCCCGGTTTCATTTTGGTAGCTAATATTTTTTCCAATAAGATAACCAGGTCATCTTCCATCAGGTTGATATAAGCCTCTCCTTCTTTGATAGGTTCATTGGCTATTTTGTGCACCACTTTGCTGTTAAATGCATATTGCTGGCAAAAACTCCGGAAGCCTTTTAAGATTTCATCCGGGAAATAAGTATAAGCAGGCATAATTATTTTGATCGTATGGTATTTGCTTAGTTGCGGTAACGCCTTTTCGAGTGCTTCATAAATGTCTTTTTCAAAATTTTCGTATACTGCGCCGTACGCGCCATCCACACCCGCCACCAGTTTATCCAAAAGAATTAATTTATCTTTTGGGATCGTATTAATTACTTCATAGGCATTTTCTGATCCTTCCAGGAAATGGGGAATGATTACATAATGTGAGTAGTCATTTTTTTTATTAAGAACTAACCGTTTAAAAAAATCAAAATCATTATTATAGATATAGAAATCAACAGAAGCCGTCTCACCAATAGCCGCCACAAATGCATCGTACACAATTTTTTTGTGCGTGCTTAATTTATTAAACAATAAAAATATCTTTAGTTGTTGTTTTACTTCAGTATTTTTTACAAAATATCCCTTACCGGGAACAGAACCCAGTGTGCCTATTTTCTTTAAATATTTATAACCTTTCTCGGCAGTATCCCTGGATATCTCAAACTCAAAGCTCATTTCATTAATGGAAGGCAACACTTCATCTTTTTCTATTTTTCCTTCACCAATTGCTTTGGAGATTGAATCGGCAAGTTGTAAATATTTTGGTGTCGCAGAGTAATAATCAATTGACAAATATTGGAAAATGTTGTTGTTTTTCATTTTAGAAATCCTCTTACAATCGTTGATAGGAGTAAACAATTGTCAAATATAAACAATCCTCACAGGTACCAATTAATGATGTAAGACAGGCCGCTCTTTTGTCAAATAGTTACTGGCTATTTTCTCAATAATCAATTATTTATTTCCAACCATGATAGTACATGATGATCAGAATTTTATAATAGTTATTTTTGGGCAGATTGTTTGACTTTGTTGCTTTGATGTAATCGAAAATTTTTCCTCATGGGTGTTATTCTGGGTGTTTTTTTCCATTTTCTGGGAGGTGCTGCTTCTGGTAGTTTTTATATCCCTTACAAGAAAGTAAAGGGTTGGTCCTGGGAGACTTTTTGGATTGTAGGAGGTTTATTTTCATGGCTGATTGTTCCCCCGGTTGCCGCGTACCTGACTATTCCCGGCTTTGCAGATATTATAAAAGGATCGGAATTTTCGGTGCTTAAGTGGGTATTCATCATGGGGGTGCTTTGGGGTATCGGGGGGTTCACTTACGGACTTGGGGTACGTTATCTTGGCGTGGCTTTAGGCAGTTCTGTTATTTTAGGTTTATGTGCCGTCTTCGGTTCTATCATTCCTTCCGTGTACTACAAATTTTATCCAAAGGAGGGAAAAGATACCATTACAGATTTACTCACGCAACATTGGGGTCAACTGGTTTTAGTGGGACTGGGTGTTTGCGTTCTTGGTATCTTCATTTGTGGAATGGCAGGGTCTATGAAAGACAAAGACCTGGCTGGTGGCCAGGAATTAAAAAAACAGGATTTTCATATTGGAAAAGGAATAATTGTAGCCATTATTTCAGGTGTGCTGAGCGCTTGTTTTAGTTTTGGTATAGAAGCAGGTTCATCTATGTCTGCCGCTGCAAATGATGCATGGATGGTTAAAAACCCAGGTCAGGGACAATTTTTATTTCGGAACAATGTAATTTATATTGTATTGTTGTGGGGCGGATTAACTACTAATCTTATTGGCTGCATGGTATTAAATGCCCGCAACAGGACGTTTGGTCAATACAGCGATAAAAAAACGCCCTTGTTCAAAAACTATGTTTTGTGTGCGGTGGCTGGTACTACCTGGTTCTTACAATTCTTTTTTTATGGCATGGGCGAAAGCAAGTTGGGAAACGGTGCCAGTTCCTGGATACTTCACATGGCATTCATTATACTGGTGGCAAATATGTGGGGCATTGCATTAAAAGAATGGAAGGGCGTAGCAGCAAAAACAAAGTTCACCATAGCAACAGGCATTCTCGCTATTTTAGTATCAGTATTGTTATTGGGTTATGGTAATTCTTTAAAATAGTAATTAATAAAATTGGATCATAAAAAAAATTCTTATGCAGCTAACATCTATAACTGATTTCAAATATGTAAGTTACCTGTGGGACAATGCAACAGCCGAAGCGTTGCAAAACGATGAAGTAGCTTTGTTAATTTATCGTTCTAATTTATTGGGAGCCGATCTTCGGTTGACCAATTATGGTGGCGGTAATACCTCCTGTAAAGCAATGGCTATAGATCCGTTGTCAGGGGAAACAACAGAAGTAATGTGGGTGAAGGGCAGCGGAGGCGATATAGGAACGTTGAAAAAAAGTGGATTGGCGGCTTTATACATTGATCGGTTGCGCAGCTTAAAAAATATTTACCGGGGCATCGAACATGAAGATGAAATGGTAGAATTATTCAATCATTGTATTTATGACCTGGCTTCAAAAGCGCCTTCCATCGATACGCCTTTGCATGGCTTTCTGCCTTTTAAACACATAGATCATTTACATCCGGATGCAGCCATTGCCATAGCCGCAGCAAAAGATGGAAAGAAAATTACAGAAAAATTATTCGATGGCACTATTGGCTGGGTGGACTGGCAAAAACCGGGCTTTGACCTTGGGCTGAAGTTAAAAGAATGTCTTGATGAAAATCCGGGTATCCGGGGCATTATGTTGGGCTCACATGGTTTATTTACCTGGGGCGATACAGCTTATGAAAGTTATATTAATACGCTGGAAGTGGTGGAAAGATGTGCAGCCTATATAGAAGAGGATATTAAAAAGAATAATAACGTTTTCGGTGGTGAGAAAATAACGTCGCTGGAGAAAGGTGATCGCCTGAAACGGGCCGCTGCGTTGGCTCCCGTGTTACGCGGTTTTTGTTCTTCCCAAACGAAAATGATAGGACATTTTACAGATGATGACAGGGTATTGCAATTCATTAATTCCAGTGATATGGAAAGGCTTGCCCCAATGGGCACTTCTTGTCCCGATCATTTTTTGCGCACTAAGATCAGTCCGCTGGTGTTGAATATAAAACCGGGAGAGAATTTAGAAGACATTGTATTGATTAAGGAAAAGCTGGAGCCCCTGTTTGTAGCTTATAGAAAAATGTATGAAGAATATTATAATACCTGTAAGCACCCAGATAGTCCGGCTATGCGTGATGCGAACCCGGTAGTAATATTATATCCCGGAGTGGGTATGTTTACTTTTGCAAAAGATAAACAAACGGCACGGGTGGCTGCGGAATTTTATACCAATGCCATCAATGTGATGCGTGGGGCTGAAGCAATTTCTGCGTATACATCCTTGCCGAGGCAGGAAGCATTTAATATTGAATACTGGTTATTGGAAGAAGCAAAATTGCAACGTATGCCAAAGCCAAAAACATTGTCGGGAAGGATTGCTTTGATAACTGGTAGTGCCGGCGGTATTGGCAAAGCAATTGCAAAGAAGTTTTCGGAAGAAGGAGCCTGTGTTGTTTTAAACGATATCAACCAGGAAAGGCTGGATGCTGCCAGTGAAGAATTCAAAAAAACTTTCGGAAAAGATACCGCGACTTCCGTATTGCTGGATGTAACAGATGCCACAACCATTAACAATGCTTTTGAAAAGGCAGCATTGGCATTTGGTGGTGTGGATATCATTATTAATAATGCCGGGATAAGCATTTCAAAACCGATAGCCGATCACACTGTTGAGGACTGGGATAAATTGTATGATATTTTGGTGAAGGGGCAATTTCTTGTTTCCAAAGTAGCGGTGGAAGTATTGCGCAAGCAGGATTTTGGCGGCGACATTATAAATATCGTTTCGAAAAATGCCGTGGTGGCTGGCCCCAACAATGCGGGCTATGGTTCTGCAAAAGCAGCGCAGGCTCATCTCGGTCGTTTGCTTGCCGCAGAATTGGGGGGAGATAAAATACGGGTAAATACGGTAAATCCTGATGCAGTAATTGCCGACTCAAATATATGGGCAGGCGGATGGGCCGAAGGGCGTGCGAAAGCCTATGGTATTACGGTGGCGGAATTGCCCGCTTATTATGCCAAAAGAACTTTAATGAACGAAGCGATTTTACCGGAAGATATCGCGAATGCCTGTTACGTATTTGTTGGCGGCTTACTCAATAAATCAACGGGTAACGCATTGAATGTAGATGGCGGTGTAGCCGCGGCATTTTTGCGGTAGTTGGTTATCAAATAAAATATATTGAAAAGAATAGCATCTAAGATGAAATTGCTTCCCGGCTTTGAAGCAGAATATAAGAAACGGCATGATGAAATATGGCCGGAACTGGCTGCGTTATTGAAAGAAGCCGGCATTCATGAGTACAGTATTTTTTTAGACGCAGCGGGTAATTTATTTGCTGCAATGCAGGTGGAAAGCGAAGTGGCAATTGATAATTTGCCCGGGCATCCTGTAATGAAAAAATGGTGGGATTTTATGAAAGATATTATGGAAACCAATGCCGATAGTTCCCCGGTATCATTGCCTTTAGAAGAAGTTTTTTATTTGCCTTAAATTAGCATCTATATGCAAATCGAAAAAGACAAAATAGAATCTCACAATAGTGAGCTCCTTGCGCAACATCAAAAGAACTTTGAACATGCCTCTTACGGAATTAGCGACCTGGGAGGTGTAATGCAAAAATTGGCTGCCTTTCAAATAGCCATACCCAGTTGGGCGCTGGGCACCGGTGGTACCCGGTTTGGAAGGTTTAATGGTGGCGGTGAGCCGGGTAACCTGGAGGAGAAAATAGAAGACGTAGGTTTGTTGCACCAGTTAAGCCAGTCTGCAGGCGCTATATCATTGCATATTCCGTGGGATGTTCCTTCTGATGCCAAATCCATTAAAGCTTTAGCAGCGCAGTATGGATTGGTATTTGACGCAGTAAACTCCAATACCTTCCAGGACCAACCCGGGCAGCAACAAAGTTATAAATTCGGTTCGCTGCAACATGTTGATAAAGCCGTCCGCAAACAAGCTATTGATCATAATATCGAAGTAATAAAAAATGGTATTGCCTTGGGCTCAAAAGCTTTAACCGTCTGGCTTGCTGACGGATCCTGTTTTCCGGGGCAATTGAATTTCCGCAAAGCGTGGCAAAATACCTATGAAAGCCTGCAGGAAATATATGCAGCCTTACCCGGTGATTGGAAAGTATTTGTTGAGTACAAGGCCTATGAACCAAATTTTTACAGCACGACCGTGGGTGATTGGGGGCAATCCTATTTATATACCAGTAAACTGGGCCCTAAAGCATACACATTGGTTGATCTGGGGCATCATTTGCCCAATGCCAATATTGAACAGGTTGTTTCATTGCTGCTGATGGAAAGTAAACTGGGAGGCTTCCATTTTAATGACAGTAAATATGGTGATGATGATCTTACCGTGGGAAGTATTAAGCCATACCAATTGTTCCTGATATTTAATGAACTGATTGAGGGTATGGATGCGAAAGGTATGGATCATGCAAACGACCTTGGCTGGATGATAGATGCGAGCCATAACGTGAAAGACCCTTTGGAAGATTTGCTGCAAAGCGTTGAAGCAATAAAAATCGCTTATGCGCAAGCGTTAGTTATAGATAGAAAATCCTTGGTAGCAGCGCAAAATGATAATGATGTAGCCCTTGCCCAGGAAATTTTGCAACAAGCCTACCGGTCAGACGTGAGGCCATTGGTGGCGGAGGCGAGATTACGGCGGGGCGGGGCATTGCAGCCTTTGCAATTATTCCGGCAACAAAAAGTAAGAGAGCATTTAGTAAACGAAAGGGGCTTGCAAACTATAGCAACGGGACTGTAATGGTTCTTCAGCCATAATAATTAAATTTGTCTGCCTGGATGCAATGGCATCAATCGCCCCAGGCTGATGGTAAAATTTCCAAAAAAAAATGAACCCGGTAAGCACGATCGCTATATTTGACATTGGCAGAACCAATAAGAAATTTTTTCTCATAAATGAAGATTATAAAATTGTATGGGAAAGAAGCGCACAGCTCGAAGAAATTAAAGATGAAGATGGTGATGCATGCGAAGATGTGAGCCTGCTAACCGCATGGGTACACGAAACAATTAAGGTCGCATTGCATTTGGAAAAGTTCGCGATCAAAGCAATCAATTTTTCAGCCTATGGTGCAAGTCTTGTTTATCTTGATGAAAAAGGAAATGTAATGGCTCCTCTTTATAATTACCTCAAACCATTTTCACCCGAACTAAAAAAGACCTTTTATACAAAATATGGAGGGGAGGAAAAGGTATCTCTCGAAACAGCCTCTCCGGTACTGGGTAATTTGAATTCGGCCATGCAATTGTACCGGTTAAAATATGAACAAGGCGGTGTTTTCGATAAAATAAAATATGCGCTTCATCTGCCACAATACATTAGTTACATCCTTACAAAAAAACCTTTGACCGATATTACCAGTATTGGTTGCCATACGCTCTTATGGAATTTTCAAACCAATACATATCATCGCTGGACAAAAGAAGAAGGCATTGATAAAAAAATGCCCCCCCTCTTTTCATCGGATGATGTAATGGAGGCTGGCGTGGAAGGGTATTCCATAAAGTCAGGAATTGGCCTTCACGACAGCTCTGCCGCATTGATACCTTACCTGGCCAATTTTACGGAGCCTTTTATTTTAATATCTACCGGTACCTGGTGCATCAGTTTTAATCCATTCAAACATGAGCCGTTAACATCGTATCAGCTGGAAAATGATTGTCTTTGCTATTTGCAATACAATGGCAAACCTGTGCAGGCTTCCCGGTTATTTGCGGGGGCTGAGCACGAGGAGCAAACAAAAAGACTGGCTGTCCATTTCAATAAAAAAGAAAATTATTATACCCAGGTTGCTTTTAATTCTTTATTGCCTGATCAAAAATTTAAGGCGTCTGCTACAGCAACAAGTTTACATAAATCCGGTTTTCAAGACAGGGATTTACATGAATTTAGTTCTTACGAACAGGCGTACCATTGTTTTATGCAGTATATTGTCGCCCAGCAATATGCTGCTACTACGTTAGTAATGAGCCACGATGTCACGAGAATATTTGTTGATGGTGGCTTCGGTAAAAATTCGGTGTATATGAACCTATTATCTGCTATATTTCCGGACAAAGAAGTATTTGCGGCATCGGTATCCCAGGCCACGGCCATTGGCGCCGCGCTTGCTATTCATGAACACTGGAATACAAAACCCGTTACTTCCGATATGATCAGGTTAAAATTATATGCTGCTGCACATAAAACAATTGTAGAATGAATGTTGCCTTGTTTATTCCTTGTTATGTAAACCAGTTTTATCCAAATGTAGCTGTGGCTACTTTGCAACTGTTAGAAAAATTTGGATGCAATGTTTCCTATCCGGTTTCCCAAACCTGTTGCGGACAACCCATGGCAAATTCAGGTTATGAATATTTATCAGGATCTTGCAATGAATTGTTTACAGAAAATTTTAACGGATTTGATTATGTTGTTTGCCCGTCTGGTAGCTGCACCTTACACATCAAGGATCATTTGTATAGTAATAAAAATGAAGCCGCCGCTGTAGACATACGTCAACGCATATATGAACTTACAGAGTTCTTAACGGATGTATTAAAAATAGAAAACCTGGAAGCCAGTTTTCCATATAGGGTGGGTGTCCATCAAAGTTGTCACGGGCAAAGGGGATTACACTTATCTCAGATGACAGAAATCGTAGGAACTCCTTTTTCGAAACCAACACAGTTGCTTCGCATGGTAAAGGATATAGAACTGATTGCGTTAAAAAGGAGTGATGAATGTTGTGGTTTCGGAGGCACATTTTGCGTAGTGGAAGAGGCCGTGAGTGTAAAGATGGGCAAGGACAGGATTACGGATCATGAAGAGAATGGGGTTGAGATTATCACGGGTGTAGACATGAGTTGCCTCATGCACCTCGAAGGAATTTTAAAAAGAAAAAAGAGTAAAATCAAGGTGAAGCATATTGCGGAGATCCTGGTAGGGGGATGATTGTGCGAATCGTAAATGGTGAGAGATGAATGGTGAATGAAAATATTGCCGCCCCCTTCATACGGATTTTCGGTAACGACAATGATTCCTAAAATAATAATTAGTTGTACATAAAATGATCAGACGTGACCTTGAATTTTGAATTAAAAAATAATTATGTCATCTGCGAATCTTACACATCCTCAATTAGCCGAACGTTTTAATAAAGATGAGGCCCGCGTTGACTGGCATGACGAAACACTTTGGTGGGTACGTCGGAAGCGAGATAAGGCCGCATGGCTTTTACCTGAATGGGAACAATTGAGAGAAACCGCATCGCAGATAAAAAATAATGTGTTAAGTAACCTGCACGACTACCTGTTGCAGTTTGAAAAGGCAGCAACAGAAAACGGCATTACGGTTCATTGGGCTGCGGATGCCGACGAGCACAATGAAATTGTGCATTCATTATTGCTTCAGCACAAAATAGATAAGATCGTAAAAAGCAAATCCATGCTTACGGAAGAATGTGGGTTGAATGATTTTTTAGCTACGAAAAATATTGATGTGATTGATACAGATCTTGGGGAACGCATTGTGCAATTAGCAGGAGAACATCCAAGTCATATAGTGTTGCCTTGCATTCATTGGAAGAAAGAAGAGATAGGTGAATTGTTTCATGAGCACCTGGGAACACCCAAAGGAAATGCCGACCCTGTTTTTCTCACACAGGCCGCAAGAATTCATTTGCGGGAGAAATTTCTTACGAGAAAGGCAGCCATAACCGGGGTAAACTTTGCCATTGCGGAAACAGGAGAATTTGTTGTTTGTACCAATGAAGGCAATGCGGACATGGGGACGCACCTGGCTGATGTTCATATCGCCTGCATGGGTATAGAAAAAATCATTCCGCAACGAAAACATTTGAGTATATTTTTGAGACTATTGGCAAGAAGCGCGACGGGACAGCCGATTACAACGTACTCAAGTCATTTCGTAAAGCCGCAACCTGGCCAGGAGCTGCACATCATATTGGTGGATAACGGTCGAAGCAAACAACTTGGACGGGAAGATTTCAGGAACTCATTAAAGTGCATACGTTGCGGTGCATGTATGAACACTTGCCCGGTATACCGGCGTAGCGGGGGACATAGCTATCATGCCGCGATTGCCGGTCCCATAGGAGCGATATTGGCGCCCAATTTAGATATGAAACAATATGCAGACCTTCCTTTTGCGTCTACGCTTTGCGGTAGTTGCTCCAATGTATGCCCGGTAAAAATAAATATCCATGAACAACTTTATCAATGGCGGCAGGTAATTGTGAAAGAAGGATATTCACCGAAGACAAAGACAGCGGCGATGAAGAGTATGGCAACAATTTTATCTAAACCGGCATTGTTTTCTTTTGCAGGCAAGGCTGGCAGATGGGTTATAAAAAACATCCCTTTTTTAGTAAACAATAAATTGAATCCCTGGTACAAACAAAGGGAACTGCCCGCACCTCCCCGGCAATCATTTACGGAATGGTATAAAAAAAACAGGCATGACAGCAAGAGATAAAATACTGGCTGCTGTAAAAAATAGCCAACCTTCACTGCAGGCGTTACCGGCAATGGAAAATTTTGCTCCCATACAATATGCAGACGTAGTGGAGCAGTTTAAAAATGTATTGGAGGCTATTGGTGGGAAGGTAGTAATGATAAATAGTTTGAATGATATAAACGATTTTATCGTTCAACATTTTGATACGGATAAAATTATCATAACAACCATAGAGGATTTACCGGTAATAAAAAAATTAGACGCCTCTGTTGATGCACACCTATTGGCCAATATCGAATTGGCGATATTGCCTTCCTTATTCGCGGTAGCAGAAAATGGAGCCGTTTGGCTGACGGAAAAAGAAATGAAAATAAGAGCACTGCCTTTTATTTGTCAGCAGTTAGCGGTAGTAGTCAATAAAAAGGACATTATAAATAATATGCAGGATGCCTACGACATTATTTCACAGAATGAATATGCTTTTGCGGACTTCATTGCGGGTCCTTCCAAAACTGCAGATATAGAACAGTCGCTGGTATTAGGCGCACACGGTCCGGGCAATATGATTGTTTTTATAATGGAATAAATTTTTCATTGCCTCAAATTTTTCCAGCCATTCGGAATAAAAGTGAGCGGGGCATTGATTACGTCCGGGTAATGCTGCCAAAATGAAATTATTTTTTATCATGAAATAAAATTTAGAAATTGTTTGAATGATGGAGCTATTGGCTAACAATGTTTTAGAGGCTAGATTTTATTGGCAGTATAAATTTGAAAAGGATGTGCAAATAAAAATTGCCCATCCTTTTAAGTCGTTTAAATAAGTTTTTTAATAACCTGGGTTCTGCATAGTTTGTTTTTGTGCCGCTGTTAACGCGAGACCTCCCATTTGAATACCATCAAGGAAGCTCTGTGGTACTGGCCTCAGGGTATGAAAATCCTGGATATGTGAGGTTGCCTCTGGGTTAAATGCCTTGGCACGGGCAAGCAAAGTTTTCGTACGTGACAAATCTTCCCAACGGTGATATTCTCCCATTAATTCACGGGAACGTTCATCTAACACAACACATAACGCTACATCATACGGATCTGATAATCCCAAAGTGGCAACAACAAATTGATCTTGCGGAGGTAGGGAACCAAAATCAGTAATATCCAAACTTGCAGAGGCCGC
>JBDTOV010000077.1:0-22636 GCA_039933035.1 Ginsengibacter sp.
CATTATGAAGATACTTGTCTGCATCAGCAAAACGCCGGACACAACGGCAAAAATAGCCTTCACGGATAACAATACGAAATTTGCGGAAGCGGGTGTGCAGTTTATTTTGAATCCCTATGACGAATGGTATGCATTGGTAAGGGCTATTGAACTCAAAGAGGCCGATCCATCAATCGTTTTGCATTTAATAAATGTAGGCAGCGCAGACAACGACCCTATTATACGCAAAGCACTGGCGCTTGGTGGCGATGAAGCTTACCGTGTAAATAGTACCAGCCATGACAGTTTTTATATAGCCTCCCAAATTGCTGAAGTAGCCTCGCAAAATAGTTATGACCTTATTTTTACAGGAAAGGAAACTATTGATTATAACGGATCTTCCATCGGCGGAATGGTTGCGGAATTACTGGGATTACCCTACATTTCTCTTGCCACGAAATTTACCCTGAATGAAATGATAGCTACAGTTGATCGTGAAATAGAAGGTGGCGAAGAAGTAGACGAAGTAAAGTTGCCTATAGTGGTTAGCTGCCAAAAAGGGGTAGCCATGCAACGCATTCCTAATATGAGGGGTATTATGGGTGCCAGGACCAAACCATTGAAAGTAGTGGAGCCTGCAAATGCCGACACCTTAACCTCGATAGATTCATTCGAATTACCATCACCAAAAGCCGGCGTAAAATTAGTTCCCGCCGATAACCCCGAAGAACTTGTAAGATTATTGCACGAAGAAGCTAAAGTATTTTAGAAACCAGGGTAATGATCATTTCAACGAAATGATTCAATTTTTAATTCTTAATTTATAAAATGAGCGTATTAATTTTTCTTGACCAGTCGGAAGGGCACATCAAAAAGAATTCACTGGAGGCGGCATGTTATGGTGCGGCTATCGCGGAGATGCTGCATACATCAGCCGAAGGAATCGTTTTAGGGAACATAAGCGACAACCTGGCTGACCTGGGCAAGTATGGATTGAAAAAAATTTATACGGTAAAAAGTGATGCCGTAAATAATTTTGATGATGCCGTATTTACCTATGTGATTGCAGAAGCAGTGAAAAACAGCGGGGCAAAAGTTATTATTTTTTCAAATAACTTTAATGGCAAGGCTATTGCTCCGCGCTTATCAGTAAGATTAAAAGCAGGATTGGTTTCCGGGGCCGTAGCATTACCTGAATTAAATAATGGCTTCGTGGTTAAGAAGAATGTTTTTAGTGGGAAAGCATTTGCTAATGTTTCCATCAAGTCTGAAATAAAAGTAATTTCTTTAAATGCAAATGCCTATAAAATCTCAGTGTCGGAAGGAACAGCAGAAATAGTGGAGCTGGCGATGGATGTGCCTGAACCAAAAGTGAAAGTAAAAGAAGTAAATAAAGTCTTAGGGGAAGTACCCTTGTCTGAAGCGGAAATCGTAGTAAGTGGTGGCCGCGGATTGAAAGGTCCTGAAAACTGGCAAATTGTGACTGATCTCGCCAGGGAACTTGGTGCCGCTACGTCATGTAGCCGGCCTGTTAGCGACAGCGACTGGAGGCCTCACCATGAGCACGTAGGCCAAACGGGGCTGACTATCGCACCGAACTTATATATTGCTATAGGAATATCTGGTGCTATACAGCATTTGGCCGGCGTTAATCGGAGTAAAACAATTGTGGTAATTAATAAAGACCCGGAGGCGCCATTTTTTAAAGCTGCTGATTATGGTATTGTGGGGGATGCATTTGAAGTAGTGCCGAAAATTACTGAGGCGGTAAAAAAATTAAAGAGTGCGTAATGTAAAGAGTGTATTTCATTATGCTCATTCTATTAGAGAAGGCTTTTAAATAAAAAAAAGGCTTTAATTTTTATATATTTGCGAAAATCAAAAATTCATTAAATACAGGGATTGGTATGAAGAAAATAGAATTGGAAATAGTTGCCCTTTCTCATAGTATTACACAAACGCATTCCTATGCAGTTGTACTTGGGGAAGTAAATGGATTGCGTCGTCTTCCTATTGTTATTGGTGGTTTTGAAGCACAGGCTATTGCGGTAGCCCTGGAAAGAATGCAGCCCAGCAGGCCATTAACCCACGATTTGATGAAGAATTTTATGCTGGCTTTTAATATAGAGCTTCATGAAATAATCATTAACGATTTACAGGAAGGAATTTTTTATTCCAAATTAGTTTGTTCTACAGAACATGATACCGTTGAAATTGACTCCCGTACTTCGGACGCAGTTGCGCTTGCCGTACGATTTGGCTGCCCAATTTATACATTCGACAACATTTTAGATAGCGCCGGTATCTTAATGGAAGAAGATGACAAAAAGAAAAAAGTAGTCGTATCTCATTCTGATACCAATAGTGATGACCTGAAAAGCTTATCTGTAGCAGAACTTGAGAGTTTATTGAAAGAGGTTCTCGAGCAGGAAGATTATATAAAAGCAGCATCTATCAGGGATGAAATGAAAACCAGGAAAAGAGGATAATATAAAAGTACGTTTACATATTTTTCAAATTTTTTTGACGCCCTTTCAAATTGTCAAGAAAAATTTCTTCACACGGATAGATGATAATTTTTCCCAATTGTAAAATTAATCTCGGCCTCAATATTCTGAGCAAAAGAAAAGATGGCTTTCATGATCTGGAAACTATTTTTTTCCCGGTTGATTTACATGATGCGCTGGAAATTATTCCCGCCCAAAACAAAACTGAATTATTGGTTACGGGCATTTCTACAGGTAATACGGCAGACAATTTATGCCTGAAGGCTTTTTATCTTTTAAAAAAGGATTACCCCCAATTGCCTGAAATAAAGATGCATTTACATAAAACGATTCCTTTGGGAGCCGGCCTCGGCGGCGGTTCCGCAGATGCAGCCTTCGCTTTGCATTTACTTAACAAAAAATTCAATCTTACTATTCCCGAAAAAAGAATGTTCGGCTATGCATTGCAGTTAGGCAGCGATTGTCCTTTTTTTCTATTCAATAAACCATGCCTGGCGACTGGCCGCGGCGAAATCCTGGAAGAAGTAAATATTTCTCTTTCGGCATATAAAATATTGTTGATATATCCGGGAATACATATTAGCACTGCGGAAGCATTTGGCCATATACAGCCTGCTTTTCCTGCCCAAAAAATTAAAGAAATTATTCAGCAACCGGTAGAAAACTGGAAAGAAGCATTACATAATGATTTTGAAAAATATGTTTTTGAAAAATCTCCCGGGATAAAAAAAATTAAGCAGGATCTTTACAAAGCTGGAGCCGTGTATGCAGCAATGAGCGGGAGCGGAAGTACTGTTTATGGAATATTTAAAAAAGATGCAAAAATTAAATATGTTTCTAACCCAGCCTATTTTCATAAATTGCTTGAAATCCCTGGCTCCGGAAACGGATTTTAAAAAATAAATAATATATTTGCTGTTCAAATATTTGAATTGATCAACTCCACAGCCATACAGCATTTCCTTGCAAAGAATCTTGATTTCTTAGATCACAGGATGTAACCATATCGTCCACTTTCTCCTCTCTTCACGCTACTTTATTTCATTTTTTTAAATTTATTTTATGCCAGTTCAATCCGCTGTTTCGCAAACAGGTTATTTTATTGATCTTGAAAATAAATATGGAGCTCATAATTATCACCCGCTCCCTGTGGTTCTTAATGAAGGAAAAGGTGTTTATGTTTGGGATGTGGCAGGAAAGAAATACTATGATTTCCTAAGCGCGTATTCTGCGGTAAACCAGGGTCATTGTCATCCTAAGATTATCCGGGCGCTGACTGAGCAGGCACAAAAGCTCACGCTTACCAGCCGGGCGTTTCATAGCGAACCGCTCGGCCAATTTACACAATATATTACCAGCTATTTCGGCTATGATAAAGTATTACCTATGAATACCGGCACAGAGGCAGTAGAAACTGCTTTAAAACTTTGCAGGCACTGGGGATATTTGGTAAAGAAAATTCCAGGGAACAAAGCAAGAATAGTGGTTTGCTCCGGAAACTTTCATGGAAGAACATTGGGTGTTATTTCTTTCAGCACTGATCCATCAGCGAAAAAAGATTTTGGTCCCTATCTTCCCGGTTTCGATTTAATTCCTTATAACGATCTTCCCGCGCTGGCGGCGGCGCTTAAGGATGAAAATGTTGCGGGATTTTTGGTAGAACCCATCCAGGGCGAAGCGGGTGTGGTTGTTCCGGACGATGGATATCTTTCAATTGCGAAACAGTATTGTGCGGATGCCAATGTTTTATTTATCGCGGATGAAATACAAACAGGACTTTGCAGAACCGGCCGGCTGCTTTGCTGCGATCACGAAAATGTTCGCCCGGATATACTGATTCTCGGTAAAGCGCTAAGTGGCGGTACGATACCGGTAAGTGCTGTTCTTGCTGATAATGAAATCATGCTCACCATACAACCGGGAGAGCATGGAAGTACTTACGGTGGCAATCCATTGGCCTGTAAAGTGTCTATGACAGCTTTAGAAGTTTTAAAAGACGAAAATCTTGCAGAAAAAACAGCAACAATGGGAGAATTTTTTAGAGAAGAATTACAAAAAATTGCTTCACGCCATATCGTAACAATTCGGGGTAAAGGACTTCTCAATGCGATTGTAATTAAACATACAGATCAAAATGCCGCCTGGAAATTATGTTTGGAATTAAAGGAAAACGGGCTATTGGCAAAACCTACTCACGGAGATAAGATCAGGCTGGCGCCACCTTTAATAATTACCAAAGAAGAAATAACAGATTGCGTTAAAATTATTGAAAAAAGCCTGGAGGTATTGGATTAATAACACTGCTATTGAGCGTAATTCAGAACTGGATTATACCGATTGATGCAAAATTTCAGCGACTGTGCTTATTTTTAATTTTCGGAGTTCGAATCTTTTTATTCTGCAAAACAGAATTATTTCATGTCATCTGCGCCAAATACCAACGGAAGTAGATCTTTTGCATTTTGAATAACCTGAACTTCTCCTTTCATGCCGCTTAGTATAATACGAATTGGCTTTTTTGTTCTTGCCTGGTATTCTACAAACGACTGGCGGCAGATGCCACAGGGGCTTACAGGCCTATCGCTGCTTCCATTTAGATTGTTATAAGAAATAGCTATTGTATTAATTCCTATTCCCGGAAATAAAGATGAGGCTGTGGACAATAAAGTTCTTTCGGCACATATTCCTGCCGGGTAAGCCGCATTTTCCTGGTTAGTACCGCTTACTGTTTCGCCATTGGCCAATAATGCAAAAGCGCCTACCAAAAAATTTGAATAGGGAGCATAGGCGAATTGAGTTACTTTACGAGCTTCGGTTAACAGCACTGCGTCCTGCGGGTCTAATTCATCTATCGAATCATATAAGAGAATGCTAAACGTAACCTCCTGTGTTTTCAATTAATTGTTTTTATGTGCACGAACTTAATTAGTAAAATCATGAAAACAAAATCAATATTTATTTAATATAATTTTACGGCATCCTCATAACAATAAAATATTGTAAAGTCCCTGGTAACCATTTATCAAAAATTTTATTTTATGTTACGAACTAAATCGTATATTGCCTACGAATAAAGTCGTAACCATGTCCATAAATAAAAATTTGAAACCCACAGAAAGTGAATTAGAAATACTACAAATTCTTTGGCAGCGTGAAACTGCAACCGTGCGTGATGTTCACGAAGAACTTTCCAAAACAAAAGTATCGGGTTATACTACTACCCTTAAACTCATGCAGATCATGTTTGAAAAAAAATTAGTAACCAGGGATGACAGTGCAAAAACGCACATTTACAAACCTGCTGTCAGTAAGCAAAAAACGCAAAAACAATTTCTCGATAAAATGATCAATGGCCTGTTTTACGGTTCATCCACACAATTAGTATTGCAGGCTTTGGGTAACCAGAAAGCATCAAAAAATGAATTGGCTGAAATACAAAAATACCTGGACAATTTAAAAAATGAATAAATGGATTTTGCTTCATTACAACATTCAGTTTTTCTTCAGGCGCTGGGAAGCGCTATCTTGAACAGTCTATGGCAGGGTTTCCTACTTTGGTTTATATATGAAACTATTTCAGTTTATTACAAAACTGCTTCCGCAAAATTTAAGAACAACCTGGGTACTGTACTCCTGTTTTTTTCATTTGCATGGTTTTTCATTGAGTTTGTTTTTAAATTCATTAACGAAAAGAATGCAGCCCCGATACTTGCGATGGCACCATCCATTACAGGGGAACCGGCTGTTCATGCAGTTTGGAATTTGCAGGGGTTTTTGTCATATGCCGAAGCTTGCCTACCCTATCTTTCCGTTGCGTATATTTTTTTATTGATTTTCTTAATGACAAGGCTTTTTTCCGCCTACAGGTATGTCTATTTTATTTCTAATCAACGGTTAATGGAACCTGCCGGCGACTTACAAACTTTTGCTTCTACAGTGGCCCGACAAATAGGACTTGTAAAAAAAATAAGTGTATGGATTTCTCATCATGTAGATGTTCCGGCGACCATTGGGTTTATCAAGCCTGTTATCCTGATCCCGTTTGCATCACTAAATAATTTATCCGGCCACCAATTGGAAGCAATAATTCTGCATGAATTATCGCACATAAAACGCAATGACTATTTCACAAACCTCATCATTTCTGTTATTGAAGCCATTTTATTTTTCAATCCATTTACAGCATTGCTTATAAACACTATTAAAAGGGAACGGGAAAATTGCTGTGATGATTTCGTGTTACAATATCAATACGATCCTCATGCCTATGCCTCAGCCTTGCTTCGCCTGGAGCAATCCCGCGTAAACAAGCTACAACTCGCTATAGGTGCTGTATCAGGTAAAAAACAATTATTGTCGCGCATAAAACGAATTACCAATGCCACGGTAGTTTCCCGGCAATTCAATTATGGTCAGAGGTTACTTGCTTTGCTGTTGGTAACTGCAATAATCTGTTCTATAGCGTGGCTCTCTCCCGCGGAAAAAAGATCCGTTGCTGTAAAAATGGCCACCAAAGTGGTGGGACCAATACCTCCTACCCCGCCCAATATAAAACCACCGGTTAATATAGATGAAACGATTGAAAAACAAAGCAAAAATTTACAGGCAATCATTCTAAAATATATTTCTCCAAAGGGTGGTCCACTTCCCTTAACAGAAAACGCTGTAAAAAATAAGAGCACCGATGATCTTTTACCGGTAGATAGCGATGAAGATTTTTCCCCAGGGATTAATTTGAAACAACCACCATTTTCATTTAAAGGAAACAATTTCAAGTTATCCCCACAGGCGGTAAACGCACAAAATTTTCCATTTCAAAATATGGGCTTTAATTTTGACCTGGACAACATTGATATGAATAAACTCAACGATGGCTTACAAAAGGCTTTTAAAGAAATTAATACGCTTGACTGGAGCAAAATCCAAAATAATATCAATCAAAGCTTGTCAAAGATAAAAACAGTCAATTTTCCTACAAAAGAACTCGAAGCATTTTACATTGAAAAGGCGAAAGATTTCTTTAAATTAAGAAAAGATCAACAACAGTATAATACAAGAATCTTTACAAACAGGTTGACAATACCTGAACAATTGCTAATCGAGGATTCAATACGGCGCTCAGAACTTCCATCAGTAAATGAAAACAACGCCAGGTTAGAAAAGGTATATAATACAAAGCAGATGAAATATGCCGAAGAGGCGGGTCCCAGTTATAACTTCAATTACGGTTCTGCCAGTAATGAAAATGCTAATAAAAAGGAAATAACAAAATGTATTGAGGACAATAAATCGTCATTCGTTGTTTCGGTTCCATTCTCCAAAAATCTCCGCGTCTTAGTTAAGCATTTGCCAGGCTTCGGTGACCTCTCAAATAGGAAAAAGTTACTACGATTATCTCTTGGTGAGGATGCAAAAAATTCGCAGCATCAAAGTAGTCTTATCAATGTTGAGATAACAGAATTGCCATAAAAATTTTTAATTTGTAAAGCTAACACTAAAAAATATGATGCCCGTTGTATCAAAATGTTAGTATTACGTTCAATATTCCAAAACACCAGGGATAATTTTTCGACTTTATCTTGTTGGTTCTCACATTCATAAAAAAAGTTAAGAGTTAACGCTTCACCTGATTTTTACGTGACCCGACCGGGAAATGCTTCTGTTGTATAAATATCCACCCGGCCAGTGGGGTAAAATTTAAAGCTTACATACTGAAGGCATTCAACTAAAATATCCACGCACAAAAAAGCCGCATAGAAATGCGGCGTTTGTTAAGAACCATAAGGTTCTGTAACCCCCAAAGAAAACGAGTTAAAATTAGTTAATAAAATCTATTTGTTTACTGCCAGCATCCTGGTTTCACTCAATTGAATTTCTCCATCAGTATTCACGTGCTTAAGGCGATAAAAATATTTTTTTGTAGTTGTTACCAGTCTATCGAAACTTCCATAACAATCGCAATCCTTTTGTTTTGGATCCGGTCCAAGAACCAGGTCAATTGTTTTAAAATTTATGTCATCCATGCTTCTTTGTATTTCAAAATAATTCGTTGGAACTTTATTATCGGTTGCCCAATCAATCGATACCCTTTTTTGAACAGCATTAACTGTAAAACTTTTATAATTTATTTTAGCCTGTTTGATTTGGCTTATCGCATTGGTGTGAACCAATATGAAAGCGAATAAGACTGGCAAATATTTATATAACTTTTTTGTATTCATTGCTTTGCTTTTAAATTTTTTTGTTGCAATGAATATTGGAAACCAATTTTTGTTTACAATAGATATTTAGACTGGTTTAAAATTACAAATTTTTAAAAGAATGCCGACCAATTTTATAACCGCTGGATTAATCAAACCAGCCCTTGACAAGGTAGCACATGTCCGGAATTACTTTCCAGAGTTAAATGTCCAACTTTTGTCATTTTTATTTAAAGGTACTAAAGCAGGTTGAATAAATTGATGATTGTAAAACAAAGAGAAAACCTGTCGAAAACTTAAAGGGAAGAATGTGCTACTGGTGAAGATCAAATTCATCTTATCCACGAATATAGAGTTTCTTATCATTTCTTGTGTTTGAGGTTTGTGTGAGGTTTAAAATATAACTTAATAGAACGCTGCTAAATACTAAATATAATTTGGAGTTTCAGGTAAGATCGGAAATCTGTGGCAATTCGGAAAGAAAAATTGGTATCAAGTGAGATGTTTGAGGTAAAAAACATTCTCATTTATAAATGCAAACATATAATAGAAATTCCACTTCTGCAAGACAGTAATTTTACGGTATTACTAATTTTAATAATAATTTAAATATTACCTAAATTTTTTAAATAAAATATTATAGAAACACCGGTTTTAGAAATGTTTGATCTGATTCAATCATAATAATTGTTATAATATTAAATGGTGTAAAATATAAGGCATTTTCCTCCTGGAATGCAATACGTTTATACAATATCTGCCATTATATCATGCACACAAATATTAATTTTTAAAAAATTATTTTGATGTAGCCAGGCATAACTTTCCAAAGTCGGCAACGCATTATAATTATCTTACCATTGATTACTAATTTGAAATATAATTTCATCTAATATTCCTAACTATATTTATATCAATTAATTGCATAATTTCATATGACGATTTGGCTTAATTATTTTAAAAAGAGATTAAATATAATTTTTATGACATTTTTCAGTAAATTATAGAATATTAAATTATAATATAAATAATATAAAATATTCATAGTTAGCATTTTATTAAAAAAATACCATGCCAATATTATTGGCATTCAAACGTTAGGATATTTTTTAACACGTACTAACAGTTTTAGCGAACATAACTGCTATCTTTGAGTAGTGATTATTAACATCTTTTCTAAATGATAAAGAAGAAATTACTCTATGTTTTATTGACCATGACTATTTTGTCATGCTCTTCGCCTAAGGATTTGGAATATAGAAGCTACCACAATTTTTCAATTCAGAAACTTGGCTTTAATAATTCTACCATTAAATTGGACCTTGAATATTATAATCCCAATAATTTTGGCATGCAATTAAAGAATAGCGATCTTGACATTTTTATTGACGGAAATATGCTGGGACATAGTTCGTTTGATACGCTCATAACTATCCCGAGAAGAAACACATTTATTCTCCCGATAAAATTTGACGTTGATATGCAGAACATTTTTAAAAATGCACTGGGCACTCTGATGGGAAAGGAAGTAACCGTAAAATTAACCGGTAAATTAAGAATAGGAAAGGCAAACGTCTTTATGAGTTTACCTGTGAATTATGAGACAAAGGAAACCTTCTCCCTGTTTTAGAAAAATGGTAAATAATCAATTTACTTACTTGGGGGAGTTTTGGCTGGTAAAATATGCTGACAGGTAACAGGAAGTCTTTTATATGCATCAGGATCTGCAGTTACGTCATCGGCATCATAACCCATATTGGCTAATGCCGTCTTTATATTTTCAATATTTGTTCGGTCAGTATACCACGATACCGTAGCCGTATGCCTTCTAACATCAGTTTTTACCGATGACACGCCGTATTCATGAACCAGGCGGTTCTCAATTCGTGTTTTACAAGCCTCGCACTGAACGCCGGGAGTTTGAATTACCTCTTTCTGAATTGTTTTTTGCTGGCCAAACGAAGTAGCAGGAAATGAAGTCGCGATCAGTAGGGCCATAAAAAAAGCTTTCATATGTAAATGTTTAATTCGAATTCAAAGTAATACATTCCAATTCGCGGGATCAGCCCGCCAGTTTAACAAGTTGTTTTGACCGGTCTCAGAGACGATATCCTTTTCGATCGCAAGTGCTATTACCGATTCCTAATCCGTAAGTGAATGGTATTATATGCCTGCTTTCTCAAATGCATTTTTCGCAACATCGAATCCATAATTAAAAATAGATAACAATCCTCCCACCCATAAGCCCGAATTTTTTAGTACTTCTGCCACCAGGAGACTACTTTTACCGGTAGAAATAAGATCTTCTGTTAAAATTACATCTTTGCCTTCTTCATAAAATCCTTCAATTTGGTTTCCGGGTGCGTGCTCTTTAGGTTTAGGTCGCACATATATGTATGGTAGTTTCAACTGATCAGAAACCATAGCCCCCCATGGTATGCCTGCTGTAGCAACTGCGGCCAGCATTTCCGCGCCGGGGTACGATTGAAAAACAATATTACACATTTCAGATTTGATAACATCCCTAATGCAAGGATAAGAAAGAATTTTCCGGTTATCACAATAGATAGGACTTTTCCAGCCGCTCGCCCATGTAAAAGGTTTGCTTTCACTTAATTTAATTGCATTAATTTGTAATAGCTTTTCAGCGACCGCTTTATTATTATCCATGCTGCGAAGATAACAAACACGTATGAGCTACCTTACAATTTACTTTGGAGATAAACCGGTCTTTCTTTGTGACAAATTAAACCCGGAGATTGAGGAAATCAGGCATCATCCTGACGCAGTTTATATAGACGAACTGTCTACCGCGGCAATTAATTCTTTGCTTCATGAAATAGAGAAAAAACAGTTTCATGCCGGAATTATTTTACATGAAAACTTTCAAAAACTAAAGAAGGACTTTTTCAAACATTTTAAATTAGTAAAGGCGGCGGGAGGACTGGTAAAAAATAAGGAAGGTGACGTGCTGCTCATTTTTAGAAGAGGGAAATGGGATCTTCCCAAAGGAAAACTTGACGATGGGGAAACTTTACCTGAATGTGCGCTAAGAGAAGTAACAGAAGAAACCGGGCTTACAAAAATTGACATTGTTGAAGAAATTAATACAACATACCATACTTATATAGAATTTGGAAAGCACATTCTCAAAGAATCACACTGGTACCTGATGCTTTCAAAAATAAAGGAGACCCTTGTTCCGCAAACTGAGGAAGATATTGTTACCATCTTATGGGTGAAAACGGGAGATCTGAAAAATTATCTGGATAATACTTTCCCTGCGATTGTGACTATTCTAAAAAATGCATAATGAAAGAAAATGCTTAGTCACAACTTTTCTGGTTTCATAAATGGATTTATTTTATTGGAATAATTGCCACCGTCAAACGGCTTACGCAAATAAGTTTTTCACTATCATCAAAAATTTTTATATCCCAAACATGTGTGCTCTTTCCAAGATGTAAAGGGGTGCATTTAGCAATGACCCATCCATCCTTTACCCCTTTAATATGATTGGCATTTATTTCAATACCTACACAATAAAATTTATTCATATCAATTACAAGAGCGGATGCAATGCTGCCAACAGTTTCTGCCAGAACGCACGAAGCGCCGCCATGCAATAATCCATAAGGTTGTTTTGTTCTTTCATCTACTGGCATCGACATTTTCAAAAAGTCGCTCCCTATCTCCTTCCATTCCATTCCAAGAAAATTGGCCATGGAATCTATGCCAAAATTTTTAATTTTTTCAAGGGTGATGGTTTTATCGTGCCAGATAGACATTTTACCGGATTGACTTTTTGATAGCATCAGGTAGAAATTGAGATACGTTTCCTCCATTGCGGATAACGTCACGGACAATTGTACTGGCGACCGATGTAAATTCAGGAAGACAGGTTAGAAATATAGTTTCCACATTGGGCGCCAGGCTGCGGTTCATATCTGCAATAGCTTTTTCATATTCAAAATCATTTACATACCGAATGCCTCTTAATATAAAATTAGCCCCGATTGATTTGCAACAATTGACGGTTAACCCATCATAAGCCAATACTTTAATCTTGGGTTGATCTTTGTAAATTTTTTTAAGCCATTTCAACCTTTGATTTTCCGTAAACATAGCCGCTTTATTGCTGTTGCGCCCAATACCTATTACAAGTTTATCAAATAACGGAAGCGACCTGTTAATGATGTCAGTATGACCCAGGGTTACGGGGTCAAATGTTCCTGGAAATAAACAAATTCTATCCATAGCACAATTCAATTTTGATACTCAAAGTAGGACAATTTTTCAAGGATTATAATGAAGTCATTATAATTTTAATTTGGCTTTGATTGACTTAAATTAATCTTAGTTGTTAACTTTTGAAAGAAGATAAACGCTAATTAAAATTCTGTTTGTTGCTTAATAAATAAAGCACGGCCATTCTCACCGCAACGCCATTTTCTACCTGTTGTAAGATAATAGATTGGTTTGAATCAGCAACATCGCTATCGATTTCGACTCCCCTGTTAATCGGTCCGGGATGCAGAATCACTATTTCCTTACCGATGCTCTCCAGCATTTTTTTACTTACACCATAGGCGAGATTATACTCCCGGAGTGAAGAAAATAAAACCTGGTTTTGCCTTTCCAATTGTATTCGGAGAATATTAGCCACATCGCACCATTGCAGCGCATTTTTTAGATTGTATTCAACCCGGATATCCAGCGCCCGCCCAATATATTTGGGAATCAGTGTTGGCGGCCCTGCAACCATTACTTCCGCACCAGCCTTCTTCAACAAATAAATATTACTCAATGCCACCCTGGAGTGCATGATATCACCTACTAAAACAACTTTTTTCCCTTCAAGCTTACCACATTTTTCCTTTATAGAAAATGCATCCAGCAAAGCCTGTGTAGGATGTTCATTAATACCATCTCCGGCATTTATTATCGCAACCGGGATATGCTTCGCTAAAAAATGTGGAGCCCCGCTGGCTCCATGACGCATAACTACCATATCCACTTTCATGGATAAAATATTATTAACCGTATCTAATAAAGTTTCACCCTTAGAAACCGAGGAACCGGAAGAAGAAAAATTGAGCGTATCTGCACTCAGTCTTTTTTCAGCCAGTTCAAATGAAATTCTTGTCCGGGTAGAATTTTCGTAAAACAGATTCACAATGGTAGTATCCCGAAGCGAGGGCACCTTTTTTATAGGCCTTTGTAATACTTCTTTAAATTGTGTTGCAGTGGAAAGAATTAATTCAATATCCCTAAGTAGTAAATCTTTAATGCCCAGAAGATGTTTCGTAGAAAGTTGCATTAAAGGTCAAAGCTAATTGAAAAAAAATTATCCGAACGGGGATTTTTTATGTTTTCAGAAATTTTGAGTTTATATCTGTACTAAATATCGAATAAAGCTAAAAAAAGGTAGGTTCTTTTCCCGTGAGCATAAAAAAACAGGACATATAGAGAAGTTGTATTGATAGACTAAAAATCTAGCAGATGTGCGCCCCTAACCCTCACCGTTATAGTGCATAAAGAAAATATAATCCTGGTGCCAAAGCCCTAAAGGAAGATGGCATTATTAGCAACTGCGATCCTTTAGGTTGGGGTAAAAAAATAAAAGGATCTAAAGGCATTAGCCAAATAAAAAATTCCCGATATATTTTGGCTATAATCGAAAAAAAAACCTGTTTTTCCGTCTAACTGATACGAAACGGGAATTTTGCTTTGCGAACTAAATATACCACCCTAAATATTGATCATTTCTACAGGAACCTTACTTCGATAAAATAGTACCGTTTTCATCAGCATACTTAAATTTAACTACACCCTCTTCGCAAACTTTTAATTTATACTGAACCTTATTGTTGGCATTCTTACTACTACTGATGGAATACAAATGTCCTTTATAAATTTCCGTAAGCTTCAGAACCATTTCCTCCGGAACGTAATTGTTTATCACGGGAATGGCACCGGAAAGTCCCGGGCAACGGTCCGGCCATTTATGATAAACAACAGTTGGACATATGTTAACCGTATCATGGATAACAATTTCTATAGTGTCTCTTACCATTATTCTTAATGTATCATGCACTACATCATGCACTACACTTTTTACAGTGTCTCTCACCAGTATCTTTACAGTATCCCTTACTTCCATCTTTACAGTATCCCTTACAATCATCTTTACCGTATCCCGGGGTATCTTCTTTGGGGTTTCCTGCATAACCGTGGGAGTAGTTGTTGCAGGTGTGTTGGAACTGCTAATATGTCTTTTGTCAGTATAATGGATATACTGTGCAAATAAACTATTGACCGTCACAATTAAAAAAATAGTTAGGATGATCCTTTGCATGCGGGAAAATTAAACATTTATCCCGCATCATCGCAGTTTGGCAAAAATTTTAGGAATTTTTTTTTAGTTAATTTCTCCCAGATATGCTTATCACCTCACCCGGCGCAAGTATTAAATCAACCTTGCATTATATAGTAGACATCCAAATGCACCGGGACTGGTTTTATAAAATTGAATAAAAAATTCAGCACAACAGTGTTAGAGAAATTTTTAGTTCGCGCATGGGCTTCTATATGCATATTCATATACGCGGTTACGTATTTATGTAAAAAACAGTCTAAAGTAAAATGAAGGCTTCACCAGTTCCTTTTTGAGGTCAAAATTGTTGAGCATGGAACCGAAAAGTAACT
This sequence comes from Ginsengibacter sp., assembly GCA_039933035.1. GTDB lineage: Bacteria > Bacteroidota > Bacteroidia > Chitinophagales > Chitinophagaceae > Ginsengibacter. The sequence goes on from JBDTOV010000077.1 coordinate 15,395, forward strand.
GCACAGACTTATTCTTGTTGGCTTTCTTTACCAAAAAGTTAAAGATTCCCGGATGGGAGACCAACCTTTGTAATGACCGGCCAAACCTAAATTCATTCCACATTTTCCGATAGATCTCTGTGTCGTATTGCATGTTAAATTTAGCATCAAAACGATTCTGTTTGGTGGCTGATAATACGTGCTCGGCAGCCACACGGCCACTTCTTATTGCATTGGCAATCCCTTCACCGGTGAAAGGGTCTATCAGGCCGGCAGCATCACCCAACAATAAAAACCGTTCGCCGGAAATTGATCTCTTCTTAGAGCCAAGCGGTAGTCCATAACCCTGGATGGATTCCAAGGGAATGGCATCTTTAAACCGTTCTTTAAGGTTGGGGTGGCTTTCAATGATTTCTTTTAGCTTTTCTCTCAGGTTGATTTTTTTCCTGCTTACTTCACTGGAAAGCATACCCAACCCCACATTTGCCTGGTTGTCGGGTAACGGGAATATCCAGAAATATCCCGGCAGCAAATCTTTATAAAAGTGTAGCTCGATATGATTTTCTTCATGGCAGCCTTGCACATTTTGATAATATTGCCGTAACCCTGCACAATAATGATTTTTTTCAACCTTATTTTCTGTAAGTCTTTTATTCAGAATGGAATGTGCCCCATCCGCACCGAGCGCAATTTTTGCCTCAAAAACTGCAGTATTGGTCTGCAGTATAATTTTATCCTTATCGGTAACCGCTCCTGTTACCTGCTGGTTTAGAAATATTTCTATGTCTGGTAATTTCCTGATTTCTGAGAAAAAGAAGTTATCAAAATCTAACCGCTTTGCTACAAACCCTCCTCCATAGGTGCCTTTTGGAACAGTAAATTCAATGTCCAATACTCTATGGTTAGGCGCAAAAAAACGAACCCCGTTTGAAGGGGTTTTACGGCTAAATTTTTGCAATTCTCCCGTAAGCTCTTCGTCCATCAGGTGAAACTGTTTGGTGACATCGGCGCCAAAAGCATCGCCACAAATCTTATCGCGGGGGAAAGTATGTTTGTCAAGAAGGGCGATCTTCAAATTTTTCCCGGATAACATTCGGGCCGCAGCACAGCCTGCGGGGCCGCCTCCCACAATCACCACATCAAATTTTAGTATGTCCATATTCGCGGGTAAAGCTAAACCATTATTGAATTGTCATGCAATACTGGTTAAAGATTTATTTTATGAGAAACCTGGTAATGCATCAATGTTAATTCGTAACCTGCAAAATATGATTAGTTATAAGGCCTGCATAAAAGAATAACGATCAAAAAATCATCAATAGTTGCGGAATGTGCAATGCTTTCGTGTACACTTTTTTTGATAAACAAAATAGCGAATCAAGTGTTATTAGTTTATTGGATATTTCTGACATTTATGTAAAGTTGGTAACCTTATTGGGAAGCAGACAGGATAAGTATTGGTGCACGCTTCTTTAAAAATTGTTTTGTTGTGTCTCTCAATTGCGAAGGATACACACAGGTCTACCGGTTTGTTAAAAATATAACTGCAGGAGATTATGCGCGAGTGTAAAGTGATTTCGAAAAAGCAGTCATGTACCTTTACAGATATTTCAAATGTTTTAGAAATTTATAGACTTAACCTTAATACATACAATATGGCAACCTCAGAACAAATAAAAAAAAGTTATATCGACTTTGTGCTGACACAGGGTGAACCCCCAAAATCAGTGTACATTTTTGCAAAAAAACTTAAAATTTCAGAAGAGGAATTTTATACTTTTTATGCGTCTTTTGAAAGCATAGAAAAAGCAATCTGGACGGATATAACTTTAACTACCATTAAGCAGGTGTCGGAACAGGAAGTTTGGGCTACATATTCTTCCCGGGATAAAATGCTTTCATTTTTTTATGGCTATGTAGAATTGCTTAAAACCAATCGAAGTTTCATAATCTACAGTTTAAAAAAACATACAAAAAAGCTGACGACTCCAGGAGTACTATCGGGCGTGAAGACCATATTTGAAAACTTCACCGAAGAAATTATCAATTCAGGCCTGGAGAGCGGTGAATTAGCTGAACGTAAATTTTTGAGTAAACGATACAAAGACGCGCTTTGGATTCAGTTCGCTTTCATTATCAATTTTTGGATAGACGATGACAGCACCGGTTTTGAAAAAACCGATGAAGCGATAGAAAAAGGCATCAATGTCACTTTCGACCTATTTCAAAGATCACCCATTGACAATCTTTTTGAATATGGAAAATTCTTGTCCCGGAATGGAAAGTTTAAAGAAAAAATGGGCATTTAATAATTACTATGAAAGCACAGGAATCTATGCCGACCACCAGGGTGGAGCGTTCTGCAAAATTCGTGAAAACAGGTTTTCAGATCGGCGGGAATTATGTTAAGCATTATTCCAAAAAACTATTTCATCCGGATCTGAACAAGGATGAATTGAATGAAGACAATGCAAATGACATTTACAATTCTTTAAGTGAACTTAAGGGTTCCGCATTAAAAATTGCCCAAATGCTAAGCATGGATAAAAATATACTTCCCAGGGCATACGTTAACAAGTTTACGCAATCACAGTACAATGCACCTCCGCTCTCCGGGCCATTAATCATCAGAACTTTCACCAAAAGCTTTGGGAAATCACCCGAAAAAATATTTGACACCTTTAACCTCACTTCAACAAATGCGGCTTCAATCGGGCAAGTGCACGAAGCTACTTTGCATGGCAAAAAGCTTGCGATAAAAATTCAGTATCCGGGCGTAGGTGATAGCATATCTTCAGATTTAAAACTGGTAAAACCTTTTGCTTTCCGCTTGCTGGGCATGAGCGAAAAGGAGTTGAACATTTACATTAAAGAAGTAGAAGAACGTTTACTGGAAGAAACCGATTATGAACTGGAAGTGCGCCGTTCCATTGAATTTTCAAAGGCTTGCAGTAAATTAAACAATGTTGTTTTTCCCCGGTATTATCCCGAACTGTCCTCTCCCAAAATCATTACCATGGACTGGATGGAGGGCCTTCATTTAAGGGAATTTTTAGCAACGAATCCTTCGCAGGATTTGAAAAATAAAATTGGACAAGGTTTGTGGGATTTTTATAATTTTCAGCAACACGAATTAAGAGCGGTACATGCCGATCCACATCCGGGTAATTTTTTAATTACGCCCGATCAAAAACTGGCAGTTATAGATTTTGGCTGTATCAAAGTGCTGCCTGATGATTTTTACAATCCCTTTTTTGCGCTGCTGGTACCTGGCTTGCTGGATGATAAAGCAGCGACCATCCGGGCTTTTCGGGAACTGGAAATGATTCAGCCCGACGATACCGAAAAGCAAATAGAATTTTATTACAAGTCATATAAAGAAATGATTTCTCTTTTTGCGTTACCCTATACCAGTAAAACTTTTGATTTTAGCGCACCTGAATTCTTTGACAGATTATACGCCTATGGCGAGAAGATTACCAAAATGCCTGAATTTAAACAACCCCGCGGTGTAAAGCATTTTATTTATGTAAACAGGACCAATTTTGGGTTATATACCATTTTACAGGAGCTGAAGGCAACCGTGCGTACGGACACTTTTCAACCGCATTTGAAGAATAGGGTATTTAAGACTGCTAAGTTGTAGAAGCTACAGTTTCAAATTCCAGGATTAATTTTATAAACAAGCAGGTAAACTGCTTCAATCATCTGGGTTTCTATCCCTCTCTTATTCGTATTGTATGCTATTTAAAGCATCCGGCATAATATCGTCCAGGAGCACATTCAGCATATACTTGCTTTTAATATCATCTATAAGTATGTGTAATTTTTCCCGTAGCTTCTTCTTCGAGGTTTTAGCAATTTTTTTGTCGTCCTTTTTCTTTTGCCTTTGCTCGTCGGGCAGCCATTTTGCAAAACTTTTTTTAACGTCTTTCCGGCTAACGGTTTCACCGGTGTCTGCCTGCCTGATTGTTTCATCTAATTGTAAAATCTGCTCTTCCGTTAAACCATCATCAGCCTTATCCATTTGTTTTGTGCGGTATTCAATAACATAAGGAAAAATATTTTCTTTCAGATTGTAAAGAACATGCTTATCTGCCAGGTTATCGATCATTGCGTGTAACACTTTTCTAAGTTCTGCTTTTTTCATAAAACCCTTTTGGTAAAATTAGTCCATTTTCATATGCCGTTTCCGCAAAAATACAAAGTTGAAAAGCCGCCGGAAATTTTGGACTTTTCAAATGGCGACTTCGTATTTATGATTGCAGCGTTACAAATTATATTCTCTTAAAAACTGAACCGCATCCATCATATCATCATGTAAAAACCGGTCGGCTTCATTAAAAGAAACTTTCTCCCTGAATGCGGCAATTATTTCTTCCAGTACCGGTGACGATTTCATTGGCCTGCGGTATTCCATTGCCTGCACGGCACTAAGCAATTCTATCGCTAATACTTTTTCTACATTATCAATTACACGTAGGCATTTAGTGGCAGCATTGGCGCCCATACTTACATGATCTTCCTGGTTATTGGAACTCGATATAGAATCAACAGAAGCCGGTGTACACAATTGTTTGTTCTCACTCACTATTCCTGCAGCAGTGTATTGCGGAATCATCAGGCCGGAATTAACGCCGGAATCTTTTACCAAAAACATAGGCAGATTTCTCTGGCCACTGAGAAGCTGGTATATCCGCCGTTCAGAAATATTGGCCAGTTCACTCATAGCAATGGCCAAATAATCGAGACCTAACGCTAACGGTTGTCCGTGGAAATTGCCTCCGCTTAATATGAGATCATCGTCCGGGAAAATATTAGGATTGTCTGTAACAGAATTAATCTCTTTTAAAAATGTATTTAATACAAAATCAAACGTATCTTTTGTAGCCCCATGCACTTGTGGAATGCAACGGAATGAATACGGATCCTGGGATTGTTTTTTTTCTGCTGAATAGATTTCACTTTCTTCCAGTAAATTTCTCATTTCGGCAGCCACAAACACCTGTCCTTCATGGTCTCTTATCGAATGCAATTTTTCGTTGAGCGAATCCTTGTTGCCATCAAACGCATCAAAAGAAATAGCCGCGATTACATTGGCCCATTCCATCAGGCACTGTGATTTTATGAGAACGCGCATTCCATACGCACTCATGAATTGCGTGCCATTTATCAGCGCAAGACCTTCTTTACTTTGAAGGGCAATGGGTTGCCAATTCAATTCCCGCAATGCTTCGGCGGCCTTCATTTTTTCTCCGTGATACCTTACTTCACCCAGGCCGATTAACGGAACGCTCATGTGGCTCAATGGAGCAAGATCGCCTGAAGCGCCTAAGGAACCTTGCGTATAAATTACAGGCAGCACATCGTTATTATGCATATCCATCAGGCGCTTTACTACTTCAATACCAATACCGGAATATCCATAACTCAACGATTTTATCTTGAGCATCATCATTAGTTTTACAATTTCTTCCGGCACCTCCTCTCCCATTCCACAGGCATGCGATAATAATAAATTACTTTGCAAAATGCGCAATTGTTCCTTGCCTATCTGTACGTTTTGTAAAAAACCAAAGCCCGTATTGATACCATAAAAAAGCTCATCAGATTCATCCAACTTCTTATCGAGATATTCCCTGCATTTTATAATCGCTTCGTGTGCTGCAAATGTTATAGAAACTAATTGTTTGTATCGTAGAAAATGTTTTACCTGTTGAAAAGTAAGCACACTTTTATCAAGCGGCAGATAATTGTAACTCATGGCTCAAATGTATCAAATAGTTTAGAGGATAGGTTACGGGGACAACGTTATATTTTTTTAGTTACCGGCGATAGTTCTTTGGGCATCCCACTTGTGTCACTCTCTTGTACGCACACTAACAATGGGCATCTTTCATTGACATGATTGGTTAAACTCTTTACTGGTATGGCGAATGATCCGGGTATTTTTCAAGAGCGCTACTAAAAAAATTGCTGAATTTTCACTTTTCTTTGCACTCTTTGCAATGCTAAACTTATTATTCTTCATTCATTATCTTTATTGCTTCCCGACAATTATTTCATATGAAGTTTATTCTGTCATTATTACTATTGATTTGCATTCATACAAATGCGCAAAAAATTAAAATTATAAGCACCGGAACCAACACTTCTATAAGAGGATTGAGTGTCGTGGATGATAAAACAATCTGGGTTAGCGGCAGCAATGGCATGATCGGCAAATCAATCGACAGCGGAGCCACGTGGAAATGGATACAGGTGAAAGGTTTTGAAAAAACAGACTTTCGTGATATGGAAGCCTTTGATCAAAATATCGCTGTTATAATGGGGATAGACATGCCTGCTTATATCTTGCGAACCATTGATGGCGGCGAAACCTGGAAACTGGTTTTTGAAAACAGGAAGAAGGGAATGTTCCTGGATGCGATGGAATTCTGGAACGAACAAAGCGGTATTGTGATCGGTGATCCTATTGATGGTAAATTTTTTATTGCAAGAACTTTTAATGGCGGCGATACCTGGCAGGATCTTCCGGCAAATAAATACCCGGTTGCTGATAGCGGCGAGGCTTGCTTTGCCGCCAGCGGAACCAACATCCGGAAATTTGGGAATGATGCAGCCTGCTTTGTTACCGGCGGATTGCATTCAAGATTATTTATTAAAGATAAAAGAATGGAGCTTCCCATTTTACAAGGCAAAGAAAGTACCGGCGCTAATTCTATTGCCATAAAAAATAAAAAAACATGTATAGTTGTTGGCGGCGATTTCAACACACCTGATTCAACTTATAAGAATTGTGTCCTTACAAGTGATGGTGGCAATACATGGAACTATCCTTCCATTCCCCCACATGGCTATAGAAGTTGCGTTGAATATATTCATAAACATCAGTGGATTTCCTGCGGCCTCAACGGTGTTGATATATCTAACGATGATGGTTACACGTGGAATTGGATTTCCAAAGAAAGCTTCAATGTTTGCAGGAAAGCAAAGAAAGGAAATGGTGTTTTTTTTGCGGGTGGAAAAGGAACTATTGGAAGGCTAATTGATTAATAAAATTTGTAATTAGCAAAAAATTAGTTCAGGCAACTTTTTCATTGAATGCTTTTATTGCCCGGATAGCTGAGCTTTTTATAAAAAGCTCTTCTTCAATATCAAAGTCATCCTGCAGGCCGAGCCAGAATTTTGCAGAATTGCCAAAGTATTTGCTGAGTCTTAATGCGGTGTCAGCAGTAATTCTGCGATTTCCTTTAATGATCT
>JBDTOV010000078.1:0-22554 GCA_039933035.1 Ginsengibacter sp.
ATGATAAAGAAGTAACTAATAATCCAAGGCAGCTTGCTACAAATAATTTGTTCTTATGAATTGTTGGTCCCATATACTGTGTTTTAGTCATGATAAAAAATGATTATATAAAAATTATTTTGAGAATGTAACGATTATCTTTGCGGTTTTGATTGGATACGACACTTAATTCCTTTCAGTTCTCCTGCACGGCTTTCGCTTATACCAAGACATATGATAAAAGAAATTAAATAAGGCAATCAGAAAAGCAATCAAAAAATATGTTCAGGCCTTTCGCCCTTCGCACTTTAAATATACAGGGAAAGTGCAATATTATTTTATTTCTTTAAGCCTTAAATTTTTAAATGCGACTCTCATCACATGACCCGCATGCATTTGCAGACCGATCAGCCCGGATGCCTTGCGATTGGTAGTATCATCATCTGTAACATCGCACATCAGCACATCATTGATATAATGTTGCAAATGATTGCCTTTTGCCACGATCCGAAAGGTATTCCAGTCAGGGTGTATCAGCGCTTTTAATGAATCAGCACTGCCCAGCGAATCTGTCACGATGGACGCTGACCATACATTATTTTTGGCGAGTTCCTGTATAGGCTTTGTCACTTCCGGAAGCGTTACTTTCTGGCCGCGAAATGCTATGATGCTCCTTGCTCGTTCTTCATAATTTTGGCCGGTGTACGTGTTGGCCCCATCTATATCAAATTGATACCCTCTTAAACCGAAAGGCACACCTTCTACTTCTTCACTGCGATATTGTATACCGCTGTTTCCTTCAGCAGATATTTCATACTCCCCGTCCATTTCAAAGTCTGCAGGTTTACCGTCGCTCCATACGAGGAATGTATTCGTTTTCAACGGTGTGGACGTAGCAGTAACCTGGCCCACGATGGCACCATTTTCCACATGCCACACTGCGGTATCGCCTTCCCAGCCTTTTAGCGTTGTTCCATCGAATAGTGAAACAAAACCTGTTGAATCCTTCGGAGTTACATTTTCAGACTCTTTGTTCGCGTCTGACGAATTACAACTGCTAATGAAAAGACAGGTTGACAATATTGCAAAAGAGCATACGCCGCCTAATGATTTTATATATTTATACATAATGATAATTGATGGGTTAATAAAAAATTAAAATTTAATTGAAAAAGCAATTTTATACGTTCATAGCAAACTTCATACAGCGCCGGTATCTTTCCAGCTTTTAGATGCAGCGGAATCAAGCACTGCCTCGCATACCTTCTGTGTTTCCTGCGCATCTTTGAAAGTGGGCGGACAAGGCTCTCCCGTTTCAAGACTTTTGAAAAAATCAGCCGCCTGGTGAACAAATGAATGTTCGTAACCTATTCCTAAACCAGGCACCCACCACTTGTCCATGTAAGGGTGATCACTGTCCGTAACGTGAATCGAACGCCAGCCGCGGACTTTTGATTCGTCTGCATGATCAAAATATTCCAGCCTGTTAAGGTCATGCAAATCCCAGCGTATAGAAGCATGCTCTCCATTGATCTCAAAAGTATATAAAGCTTTGTGCCCGCGGGCATACCGGGTAGATTCAAAAAGGCCGAGTGAACCATTCTTAAAATGGCAATGAAAAATACAGGCATCGTCGATACTTACCTCCTGCACCTTACCTGTAAGTTGATGCAAACGTTCTTTAATAAACGTTTCCGTAACAGCCGACACGTCTTTGATTCCGCCATTTAACCACAAAGCTGTGTCAATGCAATGTGCCAGCAGATCCCCGGTTACTCCGGAACCCGCTACGGCTGCATCCATACGCCATAACCCTTCTCCTCCCTGCGGTAAATCCGCATTAATCGTCCAGTCTTGTAAAAAATTTGCCCGGTAATGAAATATTTTCCCCAGTTTGCCGGAATCGATAATCTGTTTGGCCAGCGTTACAGCAGGAATGCGACGATAATTATACCAAACTGTATTTTTAACTCCTGCCTTTTCAACGGCCTCTACCATCAGTTGTCCTTCTGCTAAACTGCGGGCCAGGGGCTTTTCTGTAAGCACCATTTTACCGGCGACGGCGGCGGCAATTGCAATTTCAGCATGCATATCGTTTGGTGTGCAAATATCTATTGCATCGATATCGCTACGGGCTATAACATTTTTCCAATCCGTTTCAAAAGACTCATAGCCCCACTGCTCTGCAAATGCCGCTACTTTATCTTTGCTGCGCGAACAAACCACTTTTAATACGGGGCGATATTCCAGGTTGGGGAAAAAATTTGGGATGCGATTATAAGCATTGGAATGTGTTCGTCCCATAAATCCCCCGCCAATTAATCCAATTCTTAGTTCTTTCTTTTTTGCCATAATTATAACTTGTTAATGCATTGAAAAATATATTGTGATCATTTATTTATTCGGCTTCAAACTTCACAGTATAGTTTCCAATTTTAATTTTTTAAGCCTAAAGTTTCGATACGCTACCTTCATCGGTGGGCCAACGTTCACCTGCACACCCAATAAGCCACTAAATTTCCCGAAGAATAGGTTGCCATTTCTTTATCCTGCTTCATACCAGCCGTGTAACTGTCGAACTTTAATCATGGTGGCGAGTATATCGTTCCAGGTTTGCTGCTGACTCATTACCTCGTTTGGAAACATACATCCATCCCAGCAGATATGCCTGAAGGCTTTTGTGATTTCTCCATTTTCATCCCGCAACCAATAACCTGCATCATTAGGAATGTCTAATCTTCCATTAGGATCAGTTGCCAGGCAGTGACGACCTGTTTTATCATGCGACCCGGTACCGTGCACCGTGCCGTCATTTTGCGCGACATGAAAGTCTATAGTCCAGGGCCGAAGTGCATTCGTCAGGGTTTTCAGACCTTCTTTCAAAACGTCCCGATCGGTCCATTCAAAATCAACAGGCAGTATCCTGTCTTCCGGACTATTGTAGCCCAGGAGGTATAATAATGTATGCGCCATATCTGCCTGGAAACCAATATTAGGGCGGTCAACTGCTTCGAGTGTTGCAATCATTGCTTTCCAACTGTGCATTCCTCCCCAACAGATTTCACCTTCTGCGGCAAGCTTTTCACCATATCCGGCAGCTACATCGCATGCTTCACGAAAAGTTTCGGCAATTAGCTTTGAATTATTGGCAGGATCAGCCAGCCAACTTTCCGGGGTACTTGCAGAATCAATGCGAACTACACCGTTAGGACGAATGCCAAGTTCCCTAAATTGCTTGGCCACATGGCAGGACTTTCGCACCTGGTCAATAAACCGGGTTCTTTCTTCTTTACTGCCCATCGCTGCCCCACCGGCTGGTGGCCAGATCGGTGCCACCAGGCTACCGATTTTAAGGTGGAACGAGTCAACTTTATCAGCGAATCTTTTAATGCCATCATCCGAACTATCAATATCAAAATGAGGATCAAAGAGTCCTACGTCTATGCCGTCAAATTTAACGCCGTCCACTTCAGCAGCAGCGGTCTTCTCCAACATGGCATCAAAAGAAATGACCGGTTCTGAATCCTGTCCCTTACCCACGATGCCCGGCCAGGTTGCATTGTGAAGTTTTGGGTAATTATTTTCGTTCATATTATTACAAAATTTAAGATTGATATTATCGTTATAGCTTCAAATCCGGATTCTCGGGACCGAAATGTTTCAGCATCACGATAGGATCTGTAGCAGATTTATTGACAATCTTCACTCCTTCTTTTGCGGCCGATTCGCTTACAAAATATTCATCGTGGGTTAATTGCCCGTAACGGATCAATGCTGGTGTTTCAATATCCCACACACCCATAGTACCATGCCCCTGCATCATTATCATCCCATAAGCCGCACTGTCTTTTATCGTCACGGTTGCTCCGGGTTCAACGGTCAATTCTTTGGCACTGAAAGCATGCGATCGGTAACAAACCCAGTTTTCAATATATCTTTCTGCCTGCATCTCCGCTAACGGTCTCACCGGCTTTGGGTTCATAAAACGTGTTTCCAAAATATTTGGATCCACATTTAAGTCCCAGTCTATCACATCCATCAAAGCGTCGAAATCACCTATCTTATCTTCCGGCGTGCCGTTCCATAACAGCACTTCAGGAATAATAGCCTCGTTCACTAATGATTGGTACATGGCGAATACATCGGACGCCTTCTGAGGTTCGTAAGTACACATACTACCGGGAGCATGCAGCATTCCCGGAGGTACATCCCAACCGGTTCCCGGTTCCAGGCGAAACGCCTGTGAAAAATTGGTGATCTTATTATCACCCTTCTTAAAGTTTACCAGGCACTCACGGATTTGCTCTTTGGTGGTTCCCGGTGCAATACCGAAAAATGTGTACGGAAAATCACCGCCGTGGTTGTTAACCTGGGGTGGGAAATAATAGGCTTCTGGTTTCCCTTTTTGGCCTATCAATGCAGCCTTCTCATCATTGTGGTGAATATGATGTGGCAGTGGCCCCATATTATCGAAAAATTTGGAGTACATCGGCCAACTTTCGTATTCATCCCAAAGACGTTGGCCTATCAGTTCGCCTTTTAATTCATCAACCGCATCCTTCAATAAAAACAACTCTTCCTTTTCTCCGTTACCAAATACAATAAAACTCAGCCCTTCATGCTCGCCGGTTAACGGGCCATTTTTTGCCGGTGTCGTGGAGGAGAACCATCGTTCATCAATACCGCCGCGCTCGCCACCAAGGACATAATAATCATCCGGATGTAATTTGATTCTTCGTCCCGGGACGCAAAATGATCGCGGTACCCAATTGGGTGCTAATCGTAAAATTCCTTTTCCTTGTTCTAATGCCTTTTGAGCTAGACTTATTTTTTCTGCTGTTTCCATTAAAATTGATTTTAATAATTACTCAATTGTATTTTTTAGAAATTCATTAATGTCTGCTTTATTTTCCATTACTTCAATTTCAAGATCGTAACTCCGCATTTCTCCCGGTCGAAGGAAAATTAATTGCTGATCTTCCCGCGCTTTGTTTTGTCCTATTGGCGGATGGGTCCCGGGCTCAAGACCGGTAACATACTCCCCCTTTCCCCAATGTTGCCAATTCGTTAACCAGGGCAATTGTTTTTTATCAAACCTCAAAACGAGGGCAATCCCGATTTTAGCGTTATGGAATCCACACGAACACCGCCCGTCACTACCAGGAGTAATGTTTATAAAAGCGACCGCCTCCCCGGAGCCATTGTGATCTTCCAATGGCTGTGGACACTTGCGGAAATTATATCCTTCCCTAAAAATCCTATTATTTATTCCCCCGGCGCGTGCTTCCCATTCGCCTTTCCATATTATATCAGTTCCTTCGTCAATCAATGGCCAGCCAAAATTGCAATGGTATAATATCATGTGAGGAGCCGGGGCATTGCCACGGTTAATAACTTCATCATGTATTTGGATAGATGCCTTTCCGATGGTTCCTGATATCGTTCGCCTCAATTCCAGGCTGGGACCAAATATATTCACCTGTTTCATTCTTCCTGTAATGCTCATTTCCATTTTACCTGTCGCGGGATCTGGTTGTACGATGGATTCTATCTCCGCGGGAATGTTACTTATAAGCCCATGAAGACCCCTGTCACCATATTCATCGCTTTCAGGTCCTCCCACGTGCGTTAGCCCACAGGTAACCAACAGGCCTCCTGCAAATGTTCGGAGCCAATCCAAACCCCTGTCAGAAAAAGGTTCCGGCGGTTTGATTCCTGAATCACTCAACCAGGTTAAACTATGGTGGTTATAGAACGCATCCGCGATATCCATTGCCCTGTCAATAACCACTTTGTATCGCAATCCTGTTCCGGTATTTATCCATGCGATGCGGGCTCCCCTGCCTGCGCCATTATCAAGCACGGATGTTTCAATTCCGCCTAATTGAGCAGGATTGGATATTTTGCCGGTCCAGGTTTGATCTTTCAATGTATATTCTTTATAATTCTGACTAAAAATAAAATCACCAGTAAATTTATTTGGAGCCTCCTTTAAACACTTTATTATTCTTATCACCTCCCGACATCAGGTATGCCATCAGGTCTTTAAGTTCTTCGGGGTTTAACCTGTTGATCAATCCGGGAAGCATGATAGAAACGTCTGAAAGTTTAGTCGAAGTCACGTCCTTCTTTGCTATTTCCCTCAGCATTTGCGGGGCAAACGGATTCTGCGAAACATAATATTTATCGTTGTCATCCCGAATGAGTCTTCCGGTCACTGTACTGCCGTTTTTTAAAAGGAAATTAGTTGCCGCGTATTGATCAGATATCGTCTTACTCGGGTCAATAATTGATACCAGTATATCCTTTCCGGTAAACCGGGTACCTAATTGAGTTAAATCCGGCCCCACAGAACCCCCTTCGCCTCCCATGGTATGGCATGCAACACACATAGATGCTTTAAACATCGCTCTGCCCTGGTCAAAATCTCTGCCCGTCAAATTTTCTACCAGAGGACTGGCCTCCTCTACCGTCCAATCCTGTCCGGGCCCTTTAGGCCTTATTTCATTATCTGCTAAATGAGTGCCTGAACCGTTAAGTAAAGAACTTCCTGAAATACTATCGTAATGAGCGAATTCTTCTTTAGGCGCATTTGCCAAAGCGAACTTCCTGGCTGAATTAATATACCCGGTGTAGCTATTGCCCCCCCTGCGTTCAAGAAAATTATTAAAATATTTAAAATATTTTTCTCTCATTTCAGGTGTCCAGCCAATTTTATCGGAGCTTAATACCGTAGCGAGATATATCTGTTGAGCAGGTGGCTGATGTGCCAGCATATTGGCCACATCCAAACCATATTGCTGATTCCGTAAGATCAGGTCTGACGATTGCGTTGCTGTTTTTTGATAAGAAGTATCATCTTTTGAAATATCCATTAAATCAAGCGTTTTACCTGCGGCCTGTGGGTCTCCGATGAAGACAAGAATTTTACTAAGCGACCGGTTTAATTCGTTGGTGTTGGCAGGATATTTAGGATCCAGGAATGAAATCAACCTTGCATTTTGACTTGCATTCGGTTTTCCCATGCGGGCAAGCGTTAGTTCAATTGACCGTAAAAAATCTATTTGCTGAGATTCAGATAATGTTTCATAATTGACACCCATTAATGCGTTTACAATCCCATCTTCCGCACCTTTATTACCATTTCGTGCCAATGCTATCATAGCCTGGGTGAGGCTAACCGGATCTTTTTCCGCTAATGCTTTTGCCTGCCATTGGCTTACCGGCTGGTGTTCTACAGCAATACGGGCAGCGTACCGGATGAACCGATCATTATCTTTCAAATATGGCCACGCAATTGCAATGGCTGCGGTATCTGGTTTTCCCTGGAAATCTTCCATTTGCTTCCTGATCTTTCGCGCCTGCACCACTTCATTTGATTCATTGGAAGGCGGTAATGGATCATTCTTCATAGTATTATCTTCATAATATACACGGTAAAGATCTGACTCAATTCTGCGCCCCCCTGAAAGAAAATACATAGCACCATCCGGGCCTATGGCTCCATCTGTTAAGGGTAAAGGCGACCCCGAGATAAATTCTTCAGCTTTCGCGGTATAGGATGACCCTTCCGGAATCAGTTCAAAATGGTACATAATACCATAGCTCCAGTCAAAGGTGAATATACCTCTGCGATATTTTTCCGGAAAACGTGCGTTAAGGCCACTCATGACGTTGGTGGGAGATCCTTGTCCCACATTTATTACCGGTGGTAAATTGTCAGGGTAAGCGGGGGACCATTTTTCATTATTTTCCCGGTATCCATAATCGCTTCCACTGGTTACGTGATTTATCCGGATGGGCCTGTACCAGGGCAGGCCCATATCCCATTCCATATCAGAATCAAAAGTAAATAGTTCCCCATCTTCATTAAAGGCCATATCAAAAGGATTCCTATAGCCAGAACTAATCAACTCCCACTTTGTTCCTGCAGAATCTGTCTTCGCAATCCAGCCACCCGGTGGCTCGCGATCATTTCCAAATCCGTTGGGATCTAATAGCAATGGTAATAAATTATCCACTTTCCAAATATTCGGCAACCGGTAATTATCCACAGTTGGTAAATCGGTAAAATTTCCCGCAATTACGTAGATTGATTTTTTATCCGGAGATAATACCGCATTATGAGGACCATGTTCTCCCTGGCCATAAAACCTTTTTAGCAGTGTAATTTTATCAAACTGATCATCGCCATTAGTGTCCTGAACGCGGTAAAGCCCGCTTGGCCTGGTAAGGCTATCTGCTTCACCTTCATCATTCACAGTAACATACAGGCTGTTAAATGCATATAGCAGACCATGAGCAAGGCCCATCTTTATCTTTGCTTTTGAGGTATCGCCGGGCATCTGAATATCGAGCTTTTCTACGATAACTTTTGATGTAGCAGTATCATAGCCAACCGGTGGAATGGTGATGCGATACAAGTAACCATATTGATCAGATGCGATCATCCGTCCCTTATCATCAAATGTCATAGCAACCCATGATCCCTGGTCATTATCACCCGGACTGTACAAATGTTCAGCATGAAATCCATCCGGAAGCTTTAGCTTGGCAATTTTAGGATCAACATTTTTTTCGTCTTTTCCGGATTGCTTACAGGACGTTCCTAAAAATATAAGAACCGAAAATGCGAGGATTAATTTCATAGGTTTGTTCATGAACATGTTCATATAGAAAAAAAATTTAAAAAGTGTTATGTAATATAAAAGTCAAACTAAGTTTTGTCAATTTTGAATCCCATACTTTTTATCAACCTGGTTAAAAGACGAAATCTGAACGAGGTATGTAGCCGTCTGCTATTGCCTGCCAGGATACGAATAGCCAATGAATAAATTATGGGAGAAACCATTATAAATTATTTACCCTCATTAAAAAAAACATACAGCCCGTCTTTACCCGCGACAATAATATCTTTCCAGCCCGTGTTACGTAAATCTGCAATCGAAAAAAATAGGCCCGCACCTTTACCTACTCCCAAAGCTCCATAACTGATTACGTTCTTAGTAAAAGATTCACCGTTCCATTTAAAATAATAAAGACCGGGTAGATCATTACTTCCGGGATCGCCTCCATTGTGTGCCCTGTACCGCTTTCCGGTAATCAGTTCCATTTTTCCATCGTTATCAATATCTGCCCATTCCATGGTATGATATTGTGAATGGAAAGGATCAATGGGATGTTTTACCCAGTTTCTTTTTCCCGGTTGATCCATCTTTTGTTCATACCAATCAAGGCCGTAATCATGCGCCTGTCCCACGATCAGATCCCTTTTACCATCGCCGTTTACATCCTCTACCAGTATGGGTACACTGACCGTTCCGAGATTGAATTCTTTATGAAGCACCCATTTTCCTTTTAAAGGATCAACAGGGGCTTCCAGCCAGCCATCACTTATCACAAAATCACCACGTCCATCACCATTAATATCGCCAAAGCCTAATCCATGTTCCTGGGTTGAGGCCACCGCTATTTTTAAAAACTCCCCGGTTGCCTTCCCCTGTGCTTCCCTTTGTAACTTAAAATATTTTAAGGGCAAACCCGGATTGTTAGGAACAATATCAATTGTTCCGTCATGATCAACATCCCAGGCCCTGATAGTCTCCACATTTCCCGTAGTATCGATGATATGTTTTTTCCATACGTCATTGTTACCGGGATTTTCCCACCACCATATGCTCTTGCTAAACCAATCACCACTGACAAAATCCATTCTCCCATCGCCATTTACATCTATTGGAATGGTAGCGAAATCATCCCAGTATTCTCCCGTCGGGCCGGTACGTTCAACATGGCCGATAAAATGTTTTGTAATAAATTCCGGACCTTCGTACCAAAAAGCACCCGAAACAATATCCGGCTTGCCATCGTTATTTACATCAAACACATTAACGGATTCAAAACTTTCGGCAGCAATCATTTGCTTCTTAAATTTTAGCTGGGAAAATCCCTGGCTAGAGAGCATGGAAAAAATACAAAGCCCTGAAAAAAACAAAATGAATCTATTCATTAATATTATGGTTTTAAGCATCAGGCCGTTAATTTATGTAGATATACTTTATACACCCGTTTGGCAAATAGGTACTGTATTATTGATAAACCCAGGTTGCCAATTGGTTGACAAATATGTTGTTTTCTCCTGATGAATGGTTTCAAGTCAATCGTTACTGTTTAATATTAATTACACAAGTTTGAAGTTAGGATAAAGCATCGTATTGATTTAATTAATTCATATATATATTTCGATTTTCTGTTATTCATGTAATATTTATGTAAACAATTCCATCTCCGCTTTGCCCAAACCGTCAGGCGTGGTATAGAATGGCCTCTTTTCAACAATGTAATGACAGTCTTCAGCAATGCCTAATGCATGATAAATGGTCTGATGCACCTGGTCGATCACTATAGGTTTTTCAATGGTTTTGCAGGGACGTTCATCCGCTGTTTTACCATACACATTTCCTTTTTTAATTCCCCCACCAAACATCAACATGGAAACCCCATCAGTGAAGTGACGGTGCATTCCATAAAATTTAATGTCGTTGATAATATTCGGTTGATCAACCTGTTCCTTTACGGTGAGACCCGGCCGGCCTTCTACCATCATATCCCGACTGAATTCACTGGCTAATATTACTAAAGTACGATCCAGGTGACCCGTTCGGTCGAGGTCCTTTATTAATTGAGCTACCGGGCCATTGATCTGCTTCTTCATGTCAATCATCCTTGTGTACCCGTTATCGTGTGTATCCCAGTTTTTGAAGGGTTCATATTCCGTGGTAACACTAATAAACCGGGCGCCCTTTTCCGTTAGCCGGCGAGCCATCAGGCAGCCCAAACCAAACTTGCCAGTGTTGTAAATATCATAACTCTCTTTTGGTTCCTTACTAATATCAAATGCTGCAGCCTCGGGAGATCTTAATAGCATATAAGCCTGTTCCATGGATCTTCGTAACGATTCTTTTTGATAATCGCTTCCAAACTCGCCCATTGCACTTTTATTCATTAAATCGTTATACAACTTATTTCTTCTTTCAAACCTCATCGAAGACATGCCTACCGGAGGTCTGACCGTTTCCAAACCGGAAGAAGGATCAGGCACCAGGAAAGGACCGTATTCATTTCCTAAAAATCCGGCCGTATGAAATGCTTTTAGTTCTTCACCCTCGCCTAATGTAAACCTTTGTCCAATGTCGATAAAGGCTGGTATAACAGGGTTTACAGGCCCCAGCTCCTTTGAAATCCATGACCCGATATGAGGCGCTGAAACAGATTGAGGCGGTTTATAGCAGGTGTGCCAATGGTATTGATGCCGCGAATGCAAAATAAATCCCATATCCGCAGCGACATATGAACGAATAACGGTACCCTTATTCATCACACTGCCGATAGCTTCCAGACCTTCAGAAAAGGAAACACCATCCAAAGAAGTGGGTACTGGTTTAAAAGTACTTAATACGCTATTCGCTTCCATTCCTTTTGTGAAAGGTGTATATTTTTTTGGATCAAATGTATCCGTATGCGCCATTCCACCGGCCATCCAAAGTAAGATAACCGTATCAGCTTTAGCCTCTATTTTTTTCCTGTTGCAGGAGGCTAAAAAACTGGCCATAGGAACACCCGCAGCCAATGCGGCTATTGTGGCAGCACTGGTTGCTTTTAAAAATTTTCTCCTATTCCATTGGTCATTCATGTGCTATAATTTTAAGCCTCACCCAACCCCTCTCCGAAGGAGAGGGGGACTGGATTATTAAATACGGGCTACGTGTTCAATATTTTTTAATTTTTAGCTGCACAATTTTTTTCATTATAATATAAATTATGCAGAGCTAATAAATAATTTGAAATTCAGGAAGCAACAAGATAGCCCAGAACAAATCCTGGATGGAGTTGGCATCCGGATTATCGCCTAACACTTTTTTCGCAACATCGTATTCTTTAGGTTGCACCTCTCTATTAAATGCCCTCCTGTAAATTACTTTAATGATAGCATCACTGTTCTTAAATTTTTGCTTCCAGTTTTCCGCACCTTTTCTGAGCGCTGAATTAAAACGGTCGCCGTTAGTCAGTTCCAGGGCCTGTAGCAGGTTGGCCTGCGATTCGCGGCTGGTGGCAACCGTTTCCCTGTTCGGCCTGCCTAAGGCAGTGAGAAAGGTATTGTTGACTACCAGTGAGGCGCGAACGAAAAGATGGCTTGAAGGATCGTAACCGGGCTGGCTGTCCGGATTGTACCCTTCGAGCGAATCCGGGAAAAGCGGCCCGATGATCGTTCCAACCGCGTCTGAAAATTGTTCTGCAGACATTCTTTTCCTCAGCATTCCAGTGAACTTGTAATCGACAGACACGATTTTATTAGGATCCTTAAATCCCACAGAAGGAAGCTGGTAAGTATTTGACGTGGTAATAAGGTAAATGAGTTCCTTAATGTCAGATTTGTTATACTGAAAATTGTAAGCTACCCAGTCTAACAAATCCTGGCTCCACGGCTCATTATCCATCAGATCAACCGGTTCAACAAGACCACGACCCATAAGCTGAGCCCAAATTCTATTTACAACAGTACGATACAAGCGTCCATCCTCCGGCTTGATAATATTTTCCGCCAATTGCGCCATTTTTACTTTCCTGGAAGCAGCACTATCTATAGTCCCCAGTTCTTTCCAGAGCATCCGTGCATTGGTAAATTTTCCGGTAGGTTTATCGCAGCGATTTATTTCAAGAGAGGTATCAGCAAAAATATCAGCGAATGCGTAAGCATCCTCCAGTTTCCAATCACTGATAAAACTGTTATGACATGATGTGCATTTTAGGTTTAAACCAAAAAGAACCTGGGACACATTCTGTGCGGCCTGCAGTTCTGTTCTTTGGCTGGCATTCACTACCCCGCGCCATTTTATACCTTCAATAAATCCCTTCGATTCCTTAGTCGGACTAATCAGTTCTTTTACGAACTGGTCGTAGGGCTTATTTGATCTTATTGATTTATACAGCCAGTCGCTGATATTATACCGCCCGTTGGTAATGTAACCTGTTCCGGTATAATCATTCCTCAGCGCATCATTCCAGAAACTGAGCCAATGCATTGCATAGTCATCATCCCGGTCTAAAAGTTGTCGTATCCACAAAGCTCTTTTGTCCGGCCTGCTGTCTTTGGAGAATATAACCAACTCTTCGGGACTGGGTAATAAACCAATTACGTCCATGGTAACTCTTCTCAAAAAAGTTCTGTCATCAACAACCCCGGGCCAGGTAATTCTATTTTTTTCAAAATACTGGTTCGTCCATCTGTCTATGGGATTGGTAAGACTGCCCGACACCGGGGGCAATGGAGGATTTCTTGGTTCTAGTGTGGCAACCCTGTAGATACTTTTTTCAACTCCTTCCGGCCATGGTGCTCCTTTACCGATCCAGAAGTTTATAATCGCGATATCATCATCGGATAATTTTTTGCCTTTGGATGGCATGGCATCTTTATGATCCGTGGGCAGGTTAATTCGCCGGAATAATTCACTTTCACTGGGATTGCCAGGTATAACAACCGGCCCGTCTTTGCCTCCTTTGAAAATCATGTCCTTCCTGTCAAGCCGTAAATCCCCTTTGATTTTTTCGGGACCGTGACATTTATAGCAATTATGGGCCAATATCGCCCTGACCTCCACATTTAATTCAGCTACCTGTTTTTTTGTTAATTGAGCGGTATCCTTTTTAAATGAAGACAAATTAAAATTACTGGCCCTTGGACCTGTATAATCGGAACTCCAGGGAAACGTAGCAGTCAGGTAATCTTTACCATGCGTGAGGGAAGCTCCAAAGTGGCCGGCCACCGATACACCTATTGCACAAAAAAACAAGATACCCCGGTATAATTTTACCAGGTATCCTTGCCTTTTTACCATTATCTTTCTTAACAGGTACCAGGCCATAGCACCCAGGCAAAGCGTGGCGATGCCAGACCATTTGTGTAGGGCTATAAGATCTTTCCCATAATCTCCATCACCGGAGAGCAACAAGCCAAATACAACAGAAAATATTGCCGAGAGTACACCTGCTGCAACTAAAAGATTAATTGCGGGCCGCAAGGGTGACGAAAAATTTTTAATAGTTATCAATTCCATTGTTGCCGCAACCAACAGTAAGCATACAGGAAAATGCACAGCCAATGGATGAAGCCTGCCTAAAAATCTCCAAAACCAAAAAGTACCTGAAGCAACATTCGCCTGGGAATTAGCTTCTGTAAATCCGCTAAATGAAAACTGCAACAAGCAAATCAATACTATGGTGGTAATAACAATCGTTACTTTTTTCCCTGCAAATATATTTTTACTCTTATTTTTCAATGACTGCAAAATATAAAATAAACAAGAATTAACTCAGGTAATGGAAAAATTTGAAGATTTGAAAAAAATAAACGTTCCCTGGTCATTGATCATTTCATAAAGAAAATATAAAACCGGGCTTTTAGTTCCGGTCTTATATTTTCATTATTTGGAAAATATACAATTTTAATCAAAGGCAAGAACAATTAATATCCCGGAAGCTCCACTAACTTATCGTTCTTGTTCAACTCATTCCTGGTAATAGGGAAGAAATACGCTTTATTATCCCATTTCCCCGGCCTGATCATTATAGGCGTCACTGTAGGAATGGTGGCCGTTGTATGATCTGACTTAAGACTATATACTATTTGAACTCCGTGAACATCGTGATAGGCATCCGGACCAATCATCCACCTGCGAACATCAAAGAATCTTTGATCTTCATAGACCATCTCAATGCGCCTTTCGTTGCGATAATCAGCAAGCAAAGTTGCCCCGGTGGATGAGATATCAGGCATAAATGCTCTGTTTCGTATCATATTTATATATGTTTGGGCTTCTCCGTCTTGTCCTAATTGAATACATGCTTCAGCATAGTTTAGAAGCACCTCACCATACCGGATGAAACGCAGGGTCAAATCCTGGTGACCTTTTTGAATATCTACTGATTTATTTAAAAATTTCAGCATAGTAGCACCAGATTCATTCCCATTCCATGAATTCGCAATGCTATTTCGTGTATCAAGCCCATATATTGGAACCATTTTACTACCGTCCCACGTTTGCCAGGTTCCAAATTGGCCCACACCTACGGGATCGTAGATCGTTAGATCGGCGGGGCGTGCCCTGTATTTATTTCCTTCAAACAGTACCGTTGCATATAAACGTGGATCCCGGTTGGCATAGGGCTGGGCAGCTTCTGCAGGAATATTTCTGTCAAACTTGCTTCCATCCGCCATGTTATATGCATCAACCAATTCATTAATAGCTCCTACACCTCCATTTCCATACCAGCCATTGGGAGCAATACCCCATCCATTATATCCTCCGCCTGTCGAAGCTGAACTATATTTGACGAATATATCTTCCACGCTCTTAGTCGAGGTAAAAAGATCGCCGTAATTCTGGGTAGCCTCACTGGCAGAAGCCGGATTCGGCTTATATAAACTATATATTCCCATATCTATTACGGCTTTGGCAGCGTCTTTTGCAGCTTGCCAGCGTGCTACAGGATCACCATCTGTATATCCTAATAATTCCGGATGAGCAAATCCATTGACTACACCGCTATTCTTTGCAGAATTGTGCAAATCGCTGGCGGCATAGAGTAATACTCTTGATTTCAATGCCAGGGCTGCTCCTTTGGTAGCTCGTCCGTCATTATCACCACTTTCTACTATGGGTAACATCATGGAAGCCGAGTCTAAATCGCTTAACACAAATTTTATACAATCTGCATAAGAATTTTGTGCTATTTTAAAAGAATCAGTTAACCCATAAACTTTGGTGATGATAGGCACTCCCCCATAATAGTTAGTTAACCTAAAGTAGATATACGCTCTTAAAAAATGAACCTCTCCCAGCATTCTGTCTTTCAGCGTTACCCCATCTACCAAAGTAGGATCAATTGAAGCCTGTGAAATATTTTCCAGGGCAACGTTGCAGTCTCTAATGGCGCCATAAGCTCCGCTCCAATCGCCATATTCTCCATCATCCTGGGTAATAATCATATTGTTAAAATTAAGCCCGTCTGCATCCCGGCTTCTTGCTTCATCTACATTTCCGGCATTCATTGCAAGGCCTGCCGGAAGTTTATCATAAATGCCATTGATAAAGGTTGCTGTTAATGCAGGATCCCCCCATTCAGCCGCACTTGAAAATTCCGTTAGTGAATCTTTATTAAGGAAGTCTTTATTGCATGACACCATTAGGGTTGCCAATAAAAACACCATGAACATATAAATTAAATTTTTCATTGCATTAATTTTTAAAATGATACGGATAAACCTATGGAATATGTTTTGTTCAGTGGATACACCTGGCTGTTAACCCAAATAGAGCCATCGGCTGTATTGGGCGATTCAGGATCAAAATCCTTTAAACCGGTCAAAGTCCAAATATTTAATCCGCTGGCATATACTCTTAAAGCGTCTATGCCAACCTTTTTAGTGATTTTTTGTGGTAATTGGTAACCAATCTCAGCGTTTTTGAGTCTCAAATAATTACTGTTTCTAACCCAATACGTATTATTAGGCCATCCGTCTGCCATCCAATATTGAGAAGTGCGGTTCCAGGCCCTGGGTTTTTTTGCATCTATATTATCCGGAGTCCATCTTCCCACTACATTGTCCATCCTGAAGTTCCCGGCTTCACCTGAAAATTCGGTATAAGCTCTTTCAGCTCCGGTAGCGCCCTGGAATAATATAGAAACATCAAATCCCTTGTATTCTACATTTATAGTCAGGCCCCCGGTAAAGGTCGGTATATCAGTCTTGTTATCTCTAACCTGGTCTAACCCGTCAATTTTACCATCCCCATTTACGTCTTTAAATATAATATCTCCAGGTTGTGCTCCTCCCCAATGAGGGTACTTATCAACTGCCGCCTGATCTCTGAATATGCCTATTGCCTGGTAATACAAATGTGCACTCATCGGATTGCCTGTAGTTTTCTGATAATCAGGAATGCCGGGTGTTTCATCCCAGTTTACAATTTTATTCTTAGCATAAGAACCATTCACAGAAACTGAATAGGTAAATTCGCCCGATTTATTATGATACCCTGCATCAAATTCAAAACCTTTGTTGGACACTTTTGCGAAATTTTGCTGAGGCAGACTTAATCCCGCGGTAGAAGGTACTGATGCATTTTTCCACCACAAAATATTAGATCGAACATTATAAAAGTAGTCTGCAGAAAGGCTTATCCTGCCATCAAGCATTTGTGCGTCAAAACCAATATTCGACTGGTTGGCCACCTCCCAGGTAATATTTGGATTGGGTGTACGAACCTGGTTTGACGTATTGAATACTGTAGTTTGATTAAAAGTATAGGTGCCATTATAACCGTAATTTGCGGCAAATTGATATGGAGCAATACGATCATTACCTGTTTGCCCCCATGAGCCTCTTATTTTTAAATCATTAATAAAATTTACACTTTTTTTCCAGAAATTTTCTTCCGATACCCTCCATCCCAATGAAATTCCGGGAAAGAAACCAAACTGCGAACCTGGAGGAAATACATAAGAACCATCTTCTCTAAAAACAAATTCCGCCAGGTATTTGCCCGAGTAGTCATAATTGAAACGGCCAAAATAACTCATACGGGCATTGTTTAAATACGGATCTGCGTATCCCCCATTATCTTTCAGCGCATTACCTCCTGCAAACAACTGATCAATCGCTGTAGAGGTAAAATACCTGCGATACGCATTAAAGTTCATAGAGGCTCCTGTAATTTTTTCTGTACCAAGCAAGACTTTAAAGTTATGTTTATCTCCTATGCTGTGTTGGTAATTAATCAGGGCCCTAAGTGTTGCACTATTACCGTCAGTGAGGCCCTGCCACAAGTTTGGATCGCTGACTCCTCTTTGTCCCTTTACAAGTACCGGAACTTTATTAGCGTCATAAGTTGACCCGTCCCACGTATAAACATACCATGGCTTTTCAAATTGTTTATGATTTAAGATAGTCTTATCATAGGCAACATTTCCACTAATAGTCAGACCACTTACCCAGGGAATTGTAATATCTACTTTGATGTTACTCTGCATTAAATAAGTTTTGTCCAAAAGATATCCCGTAGCATCGGTTGTGGTAAGCGCTGGATTTTGACCATACTCTACATCAGGTCCTGGCAGGCCATTAGGCCAATAGGCTGGCAAATAAGGATACTGCCTGTTTAGCGCCCACCATGTATTTAAGGCGCCTCCGCCAATTCCTGTACCCGGGTAGTGAGCATTTTGCTGGCCACCAGATAAGTCAACGCTCAAATGAATATTTTTAGAAATAGCTGCATCAAGATTACTCCTGAAATTTACTTGCTTATAATAATTAGCACTGTGGTAAAAGATCCCATCCTCGTAATTGGTGCCGCCCGAAACAAAATATTTTACTTTATCGGATCCGCCTCTTAGTGAAATATTAGCATACTGCTGTATAGACCAGGGCTTAATTACAGCTTTAAACCAATCCGTGCTGGGATGTCCCCAGGGATCAGAGCCATCCCGGTATTTTTGAATATCATCAGCACTGTATTTGGCCGGCTGGTTCTGGTACAATTTAATATCATTGATCATCTCAGCATAACTTGCCGCATCGGCCATTTTTGGAAGAACAGTAGGCTGATTCCAACCCTGGTTAAGGCTAACCGAAATCTGTGGTTTACCTGATACCCCCCTTTTTGTAGTAACCAGTATAACCCCATTTGCAGCCTCAGAACCATAAATTGCAGCAGAAGCATCTTTTAACACGGTGATTGACTCAATGCTGGCAGGATCTATGCGATCTAAACCTCGGTTTTGGATACCATCAACAATAATAAGCGGAGAATTGTCACCCAGGGTATTTACACCCCTTATCCTTAGTAAGGATGCATCATTACCTGGCTCTCCTGTCCGGGAAACAACTACCAGCCCTGGTAAGCGTCCAACCAACGAATTTGAGATATTCGGGGCAGGTGATTTTCTTATCTCACTTCCACTCACTGAAGTAACGGCGCCCGTAAGCGTTGCTTTTTTCTGTGTTCCATACCCCACTACCACTACTTCGTTCAAAGCCGAAGTCGTCGAAACCATCAGGATGGTCCCAACACTATTTTGGCCAGTGACCTTTACTTGATTTTCTTCGAATCCAACAAATGAAAAAACAAGTGTAGCTCCCTTATTGGCCTGGATAGTAAACTTACCATCCGCATCTGTAGTAGTTCCAACAGAACTACCATTTACATTCACAGATACTCCCGCCATCGGCTCATTTTTTTCCGAAGCAACATTCCCACTAACGGTCATCTTCTGTTGGGCAAATGAAAATGAAGAGAAAAAAAGAAAAAATATTAATGTGAATACTTTCTCTTTCTGTTGTAAAAACAGTAGTAATTTTTTTAACATAGCAATCGTTTTTATTTTAGTAATAGGAATTTCTTAACAAAAGTTTTTATAGACTTCAAGCAAATTCAAAAAATAATTTCGCATAATTATTTTGAAGTGGTAAATCTATTTAAAGCCTTTTTTGAAACCGTCATGCTCCATACTGTACACAATGCTACGCATGAAATAAACTTCCTATTACCTATATGTTGAATTGCGCCCGGGCTACGTTTTACAGTGATTTGAAAAAAAGAAAGGGATTTAAAAAAACGTTTGCACAGTAATTTTTTTTTTAATCCTGCAAAGATTTTTACTCACTGACCCGTCGATTATACACTCTGTATTTTAGTGAATAGCTTCCTTGCAGTTACTGATAATCCGGCCAGTTATATAAGCCTCGCACCCTTTCTATTATTCATATGATGGTGGTTAAGAAAGTAAATCGCGGTGAAAAAACCTGGATAGGATCACAACCCGCGGAGGATCGATTGCAGATATGACGCCGGGAAAGCTGGGTATCTTATGCAGAACATTTCAACAGGCATAGCAAGAAGTGTTGCATGCAGGTTAAGACCTTCTTCCTAACGGCCCTGATTTATTTGTTGCCTTCATTTCTATTAAAAAAATCTGTATCAGCAATCTAAAATTACCTTTCATTTTCTGCCGGCCAGACGCTCCATGGAACTATAAAATTATGAAGTTGTATAAACGCAAAAACCCGTTTCATATAGGAAACAGGCTTTAAATTTTACAATAATGTGTTTAGGAAATCTTTTCTACCTGCATATAACTTAATTCAACAGGGGTAGCACGTCCGAAAATTTTAACCTGCACTTTCAGTTTTTTCTTTTCATCGGTAACTTCCTCAATTACCCCGTTAAAATCATTGAACGGCCCATCGATAATTTTAATAGTTTCACCAACTATAAATGGTTCACTCATCGTCATGCCCCCGGCATCAGCCATTTCATCCACTTTGCCGAGCATCTTATTTACCTCTGCCTTCCTCAGGCTTATAATCATTCCCTTAGAGCCTTTACCATCGGTTAAAAAGTGCATTACATTTGAGATATTGCTCAAATGCTGAATCATTTCATCGGAAAGCTTACCTTCTAAAACTTCTATCATAATGTAGCCCGGATAAAAGTTTCTTTCTCTCATAACTTTTTTTCCATTCTGAACTTTGTAAACCTTTTCAACCGGCAAAAAAACCTGGAGAATTAATTTATCCCACCCGTTCCTGATAATATCTTTATCAAGGTATTCTTTTACTTTTCTTTCTTTTCCGCTTACAACCCTCAGTACATACCATTTGGTTTCTTTTTGATCAGCCACAGTAGCTGCTTCCGTTGCTTCGCCGGGATGCACTTCTTCTTCAATGTTATTTGTTTCTGTCATAATTACTTAAATAAAGAATAAACAAATTTTAAAACACCATTAGCCCCAAAATCCATTAATGCCACGAGGGCAGTAATAATAATTGTTGCTGCCAATACAATCATGGTAGATTGTTGTAACTCCTCCCAGGAAGGCCAGCTTACTTTTTGCATCATTTCTTTATAGGAATCCCTGATGTATAATGATATTTTATTCATAATTTTTATTTCCTGTTTAGTCAATTAATCGGCACGGGCACAAGGATTCGAACCCTGATCAAAGGTTTTGGAGACCTCTATTCTACCATTGAACTATGCCCGTAAGACCTCTCCAAACCCCCACCCAAGGAGGAACTCAAGAGAGTATTATTTAAAGAACTTTTGAAAAAGCAAAGTACTTAGGTCACAACCTAAGTACTTTGCAAAATTATAAAAACCTACCCCAGGGACACTCCACGGGAGGCCACATTTGGGACGCTTATTTTAAAATCTCTGTAACCTGTCCGGCACCTACTGTACGGCCGCCTTCGCGAATTGCAAATTTCAAACCTTTTTCCATGGCAATTGGCTGTATCAGTTTTACAGTAAGGCTGGTATTATCACCAGGCATCACCATTTCTGTTCCTGCCGGCAATTCTACTTCTCCTGTAACGTCAGTTGTTCTGAAATAAAACTGGGGACGATACTTCTGAAAGAAGGGAGTATGACGTCCGCCCTCTTCTTTGCTTAAAACATATACCTCGCCTTTGAAATCAGTATGCGGTGTAATTGATCCTGGCTTGCAAAGAACCATGCCACGACGAATCTGCGTCTTTTCAATACCACGTAATAACAAACCTGCATTGTCGCCCGCCTCACCCTGGTCGAGTAACTTTTTAAACATTTCCACACCGGTTACGGTAGAAGTCAATGGCTTTTCCATTAAACCTACAATTTCTATCCCTTCACCTACCTTTATACGACCTCTTTCAATACGGCCTGTAGCAACCGTACCACGACCGGTGATGGAAAATACATCTTCAACACTCATAAGGAATGGCTGATCAACCGGGCGGGGAGGTAACGGAATGTAAGTATCTACTGCTTCCATTAATTCATCAATTGCCGCAACCCATTTTTCATCACCGGCCAAAGCGCCGGTAGCTGAACCTTTTATAATAGGCGTATTGTCGCCATCGAAACCATTTTTAGTTAATAGTTCACGGATTTCCATTTCAACCAGTTCTATTAATTCCGGATCATCAACGAGATCAACCTTATTCATGAATACAACCATGCGGGGTACACCAACCTGGCGCGCCAGCAGAATATGCTCTCTTGTTTGAGGCATAGGGCCATCCGTAGCAGCAACCACTAAAATAGCACCATCCATTTGAGCTGCGCCGGTAATCATATTTTTAACATAATCCGCATGACCCGGGCAATCTACGTGTGCATAATGCCTGTTAACCGTTGCGTATTCTACGTGCGCAGTATTAATTGTAATACCCCTTTCTTTTTCTTCAGGAGCACCATCAATATCGTCATAATTTCTCTTCTCCGCCAAACCTTTTTTAGACAAAATATCGGTTATAGCGGCTGTTAGCGTTGTTTTACCATGATCCACGTGACCGATAGTACCAACGTTAACGTGGGGTTTATCCCTTTTAAAGTTCTCTTTTGCCATTTTATTTAGTTTAAATTTTTGTTTTGAAAATTATTATGTTGCCTGTCCATAACCGTTTTAAGGCAAATTTATTAAGAGCGGAAGACGAGTCTCGAACTCGCGACCTATAGCTTGGAAGGCTATCGCTCT
>JBDTOV010000079.1:0-21729 GCA_039933035.1 Ginsengibacter sp.
AATACGGTTTTTCAGCCGGACATTATAATAAGTTGAAAACAATCAAGAATTTATTCAAAAAGTATTTCCAATACTTTTATTATTTCTATTCTCATCTCAGGTACAGGATAATCATAAGCCTGTTCCTCAATATCCTGGTAGGCCTGATGGATGGATTGGGCCTGGCAATGTTTATCCCGTTGCTGCAAATGGCAGATGGCAATAATGCGAAAGCAGATAGCACCAACATGGGTAATCTTTCCTTTCTTGCGGATGCATTTCATTCAATGGGGATACCTTTAACGCTTACCGTTGTATCCTGTGTGATCCTGTTTTTTTTCTCCCTTAAGGGCCTGATGAAATTCATAGAAGGATACACACGTGTGATGTATGAACAGCTTTTTATAAATAAGATACGTACCCGCAACATCACCGGGTTATCGAATTTTAGCTATAACATTTTTGTAAATTCCGATACAGGCAGGATACAAAATACTTTCAGCGGTGAAGTAGAAAAAGTAAAACAGGCTTACCGGGTTTATTTTATTTCGGTTCAATATGGTGTTTTTGTTTTGGTTTATATAGGAATGGCACTTGTTGCGAATCCAAAGTTTGCCGTATTGGTTGTTATTGGTGGTGGCCTTACCAACCTCATATTTAGAAAAATGCAAAAGACCACCAAGGCGCTTTCAAAAAAATCTACAACCGACAGTCATGCATTCCAGGGACTGCTGATACAAAAAGTAACCTTTTTTAAATACCTGAAATCAACCGGCCTTATACATAAATATGCTGATAAGCTTATTCAGCAAAATAATAAAATTCAACACTCACAACGAAAGACAGGATTAATAGCCGCGGCCCTTGGATCGATGAGGGAACCATTAATCATTTTAGTAGTAATGGCTGTTATTATGATACAGGTAAATTATTTTCACCAGGGAATTGGTGTGATCATTTTGAGTTTGCTTTTATTTTACCGGGCCCTTGTATCCTTAATGGGCGTGCAGAATTTCTGGAACCAGTTCCTTAATTATTCAGGCAGTTTACAGAATATGACAGAATTCAATGCTGAGTTGAAAGCAGGTAGGGAACCTGTTGGAACAAAAAAATTCACCGGATTTGAACACGAACTACAACTTAAAGGAGTTTCATTTTTTTATGATCAATCAAAAATCCTGGACAATATTAATATATCAATTCATAAAAACGAAACCGTTGCCATTGTCGGGGAAAGTGGTTCGGGTAAAACAACTTTTATAAATATCATTACCGGTTTATTATCACCTACAAAAGGCAAGCTCTTAATTGATTCGGAAAATGTTGAGGATATGAATAAAGAGACCTATCAAAAAAAACTTGGATACATTACCCAGGAACCTGTAATTTTTAATGATACTATTTTTAATAATGTCACTTTTTGGGATGAACCGAATAAAGCGAATAAAATACGTTTTATTGAAGCAATTAAAAAAGCGTCTATCTATGACCTTGTGATGAGCCAGCCACTGCAGGCTGAAGCTTTGCTGGGTAACAATGGCATCAATGTAAGTGGGGGCCAAAAACAAAGATTGTCTATTGCAAGAGAACTTTACAAAGAAGTTGATTTTCTTTTTATGGATGAAGCAACCTCTTCACTGGATTCTGAAACAGAAAGAGAAATACAGGAAAACATTGAAAAACTAAAAGGCAAATACACCATTATTATAATTGCACACAGGTTGTCAACGATAAAAAATGCAGACAGGATCATATTATTAAATAAAGGTGAGATTGAACAGGTTGGAAATTTTGAAACACTGTTTACAAATTCTTCATCATTTAAGAAAATGGTTGAACTGCAGGGTTTTTAATATCCGGATAACGCCTGAATTATTATCATCAGACCTGTAAAAAAGACTTTTATCAGTATCTTTGCAAAAATTTTTTATGGCGAAGGTTTTCTTAGTTACGAAGTTGCAAACCACTAATCTTGGGAACCAGGCCTTATCGATGGAGTTGATAAAACTCTTCGAAGAAAATATTGGGAAAGAGAATTTGTACGTCGCCGGCAGGCCGCTGGGTTTGCTGGGTTATAGCATTAATAAATTAAAAGCCAGCCCCGACCCTGTAAAATTATTTGAATCATGGGCAGATGCAGTGGTAAAAAAATATCGCCCGCTTGCGGGTTCAAGTAATGTATTCAAACCCAGGATAAATGATTTCAGCCTTTCGAAAAGAAAATCATTGAAGCTTGAGAATTTCAAAAGATGGCTGAGACCTTTTAAACGTGCATTTGACAGGTTTTTTTTGTTTGATAAGCAATATGTGAAAAGACTCAATGCCATCAATGTAGCTGATTTTCTTATCTACAGCGGTGCCGGTGAGGCGAGTGACAATCATGTTTTTTTAAGGCAAATGCTCGAGTTGCGTGTGGCACAAAAGCTTGGTAAAAAAACGGGAGCCGTTAATCAATCAGTCGTGGTTAGGAATGAAGCTTTCAAAAAAATTGTAAACCTGGTTTATGGAAATATGAATCACGTGGTGGTTCGTGGAAATATTTCCAGGGACGTGATCATTGATTCCGGTGTTAATAAGGATAAAGTTTCTATAGCACCTGATACTGCCATTAAAACCAATCCACCGGGCTGGCATTCAGTGAAGAAAACTAAAAAAGTAGCTATTAATATTCATGAATACATTGACTTCACCTGGAAGGATATCGAAACCATCCTTGATAAACTGAAACAATATAACAGGGAGATCGTGTATGTAACCAATGAACCGCTGGGTGATAATCCTACCGTAAAAAAATTCAGGGATGATTTTAATATTCCAATCCTTGAAGATTCCTCAGGCTATCTTGATTTTACAAATAAACTGGCGGAATTTGATTATCTTATCGCGGTAAGGTTACACTCAAATATAATGGCGCTGGCTGTTAATGTACCGGTAATACCTATTGAAGGCCTTGTATGGAAAACAACCGAACTCTTCGATCAGCTTGAATACCCTATTAAGACGATAAATGTAAAGAATGCGGATTGGTTACAATCTGTTCTCAATGCAATTGATGATATCGAAAATAAAAAAATTGATTTCGATGGTTATTTTAGAAATGTGTTACCCCGGTTTAAGGAGAACGTTAGCAATAACGTTAACTGGATCAACAATAATTAATGGTTATGATTAAAAGGTACTTGTACAGGGTAGTTTTAAAAAACAAAACACTGAGAGCAGATTTTTTCAGGTATGAAGGAGATCTGACCTGGAAATCTTTTAAAAGATCTTTTAGAAATCCCGGTTTTCATTTTACTATTTATTTAAGACTAAGTACAGAACTTAGTAAGTATAGCCTGCTGGGTATGTTTGCCCGGTTAAAATACAGGAACCTTACTTACAAATACATGTACCAGATTCCACGCCTTACTAAAATAGGCAAGGGTTTGCAAATAAGCCATTTTGGAACATGCCTGGTACATACTAAGGCTGTATTCGGGGAAAATTGTTATTTCTCACATAATATTGCTGTTGGTATATCAAAGCGTGGCACTAACAAAGGTGTGCCTACCATCGGCAACCGGGTATGGATAGGGGCAAATGCAATTGTAATGGGAAACATAACCATTGGTGATGATGTGCTTATTGCCGGGAATAGCTTTTTAAATGTAGATGTACCAGCACATTCAATTGTGCTGGGAAATCCGGCAAAGATCATCCCACGGGAACATGCCACGGAAGATTATATTATAAATGTTTATGAAGGTCAGTGATCTTTAAAAACCGCATCATAGAAACTGCCATTACTCCCCCGGTATAACAAACAATGAAAGTATTTTTTACATTAGATTCACTTGCCAATGCCGGCACAGAAAAAAGCACACTGGATATTTTAAGCCATTTCTCAAAGGAGACAGAAGTGAAAGTAATTCATTTCTTTCCGGGTTTTGATTTAAAACCGGAGTACGAAAAAGCAGGAATTCCATTACATTATGCAGGTCTTACGGGCAAACGCTCCTTTATAAAAGGAACGCGAAGCCTCATAAAATTGATAAGAAGCGAAAAGCCTGACCTGATTGTTTCATCCATTATGAGGGCAAATTTTTTTTCAAGGTTTGCAGGCCTGATCACGAAAACGCCTGTTATAGGCACATTTGTAAATGACAGCTATGGCGGGATCCGTATTGCAGAAATGCGAAAGAAAAAAAAATATGCCGGCTTTCGTTTCTTCTGGTTAATGGACAAGCGTACTGCCGGAATACCTGTTTACTGGATATCCAATGCCATTTCTATTGCTGAAAGCAATGCACGTGCATTGGGCATTAAAAAGAAAAAGATCAAAGTGATATACCGTGGAAGGGAAACCAGTGTTTTTCCTCAATGGCAACCTTTGCCTTCCGGCAGTCATTTTCGCCTTGTATTTGTAGGCAGGCTGCTCGAAAGAAAGGGCCTGGCAGAGTTATTTGAAGCATTGGCCATCATCAAAAAAAACCATAAGAATATATCACTTGATATTTATGGAGATGGAGGCTTTAGAAAAAAGCTTGAAGAAATGAGAACGCAACTTCACTTAGAGGATACCGTTAGCTTTCATGGGAAAATACCGAATGGCTGGAAAAAATTATATGAAGCAGATTGTTTTGTTTTTCCTTCCTGGTACGAAGGTTTTAGCGGCTCGCTGGTTGAAGCAATGATGGCAGGTATTCCTATCATAGCATCAGATATCCCCATGAATAGG
The DNA here is from genome assembly GCA_039933035.1 of Ginsengibacter sp. Taxonomy (GTDB): domain Bacteria; phylum Bacteroidota; class Bacteroidia; order Chitinophagales; family Chitinophagaceae; genus Ginsengibacter. Next base: position 4,697 of record JBDTOV010000079.1, read on the forward strand.
GAAGCAGTGAGCAGTGAAACAGCTTTGATATATAAAGTAAAAAATGTGAATGAACTGGCTGATCGTATAGATAAAATGATCACTACATATCCGGCCATGATAGAAATGGGTAAGCGTGCAAGGCAGGAAGCAATCAAAAGATTTGATATAAAGCTTATCGCACACGAATACGAATCATTCCTGGAAGCCGTAGTGAATAAAACGGTAAACAGTGAAACTTTAATTTAAAGAAGCAACAACCTGCCTGTATAAATATGGAAAAAGAAAAAAAAGAAATTCTTGTAACCGGCGGTGCGGGTTTTATTGGCAGCCACCTTATTGAGAAATTACTCGCAGGCAAATATGCTGTTACAGCAATAGATAATTTTGATCCTTTCTACGACAGGTCTGTCAAACTAAAGAATATGAGTTCCTTTAAAGATCATCCTTCTTTTACATTTGTTGAAATGGATATTTTAAATGATGTGGAACTTTATGATAAGCTACAGGGAAATTATGAAGCCATTATACACCTGGCTGCAAAAGCGGGTGTGAGGCCTTCTATCATGGACCCGATCGCCTACCAGGATGTAAATGTAAAAGGAACACAGAACCTGCTGGAGTTTGCAAAAAATAAAAACATCAAACAATTTGTTTTCTCTTCGTCGAGCAGTGTATATGGTATTAATAAAAATTTCCCCTGGAAAGAAAGTGATGCGGTATTGAATCCCATCAGTCCTTATGCAAGTACAAAAATATCGGGTGAATTACTTGGGCATGTGTACAGCCATCTTTTTAATATACGGTTCATTGCACTAAGATTTTTTACTGTGTATGGCCCGCGGCAAAGGCCGGATCTTGCGATCCACCTGTTCAGTAAAAAGATCATGAACGATCAGCCGATCAGTTTTTTTGGAAATGGAAGTACAAGAAGAGATTATACTTATGTATCCGATACGGTGCAGGGAATTTACAATGCACTTCATTATACACGTACGGCCTACGAAGTTTTTAATTTAGGCAACCATCATACTGTTTCTTTATCTGAAATGATAGAAACACTTGAAATTGTTTTTAAAAAGAAAGCGATCATCGAACAATTGCCCGAGCAAATGGGAGATGTGCCCATTACTTATGCAGATATTTCAAAAGCGCAGCAATTGCTGAATTATATGCCTAAAACAGATTTTAAAACAGGTGTGGAGCAGTTCAGGGATTGGTTAATTGCTCAGTAAGATGATTTGAAAATGAAGAGATGATATCTTTATTTAATAATAGATATACGTTCGCTGAGAAAAGATGTCATCTCTTAATCTTCAAACCTGCCTGTCGGCAGACAGGTTTCCAAATCGATTTGTAAATAAAAAATTTAAAAACTATTAAGATACTTCAATTAGTTACAGAGCGGCAATACAGGGGCGCCCAGGTTTTTGCAGCAGAGCTTAGCAATATGCTTGCAACAAACGGGCACGAAGTATTATTTGTAGGCCTTTATGCTACGAAGGAAAATATCCTTGTAGCACAAGGCGCTGAAAACATTGATCTTAAAGGAAAGAAGATCGCTTTTGACCTTAGCCTCTTGAGAAGGCTTATGAAATTGATAAAAAAAACAAAGCCCGATATTATCCAGGCCAACGGCTCAGATACCCTTAAATATGCAGCACTTGCTAAAATATTTAACCCGGGTTTGAATATTGTTTACCGCAATATTAGTATGGTAAGTTCCTGGACAAAACAGGGATCTTTAAAAAGAAAATTTAGCCGCTTTCTTTTTAAAAAAGTGAATCGTGTTACTTCTGTGGGGCAGCAGTCAATGGATGATCTTGTAAAAACCTATGGCTATCCGTTAGCAAAAACAAAACTGATCAGGCGTGGCATCCCGCAGTTTAATTACGAAACAATAGCAGCTAGGAAAAAGATCATAGCGGAATTTAATTTTCCTCAAACTGACTTTATTTTAGCGCATACCGGGCAGTTCTCGCCAGAAAAGAATCATGAATTCATGATAGAAAGTTTTGAAAAAGTACTTGCACACGATCATCGCGGACGATTATTATTTATTGGTGAAGGAAAAAAGTTTCGTGAAATAAAGGAACTTGTGGTAAAGAAAAATTTAGACAAGCATATTTTATTTACCGGCTACCGTGAAAATGTACAGGAACTGTTGGCAGGCTGTGATATTTTTATTTTGGGGAGCACCATTGAAGGTGTTCCCGGTGTTGTTTTGGAAGCGGGTATACAATCACTACCCACTGTTGCTGTTAATGTGGGTGGTGTAGGTGAAGTTGTTATTAATGGAAAAACGGGCATCTTGCTGGATAAACATGATGCAGATGCTTTTAGCAAAGCAATTGTTTCATTGCTGGAGAATGAAAAACTCAGGCAATCACTCGGTGTAAATGCAAAACGATTTGTGCAGGAAAATTACAGTCTTCAAAACAGTTTAAAAGCATTCGAACATTTATATGCTGATATAGTAAAAGAAAAAAGTTCATAGTGGTGGCTAAAATAAAAGTGTTACATATTATAAAATCGCTTGGCCGTGGTGGTGCTGAAATGTTGTTGCAGGAAACATTGAAACAACATGACAAAGAAAAATTCGGGTTCCACTACATTTATTTTCTTCCATGGAAGGACCAGATGGTAAAAGGTTTACAGGATGGCGGCGGAATCGTGAAAAATTTTCCCGCGGGCAACAATATAAAGATGGCATTGCAAACAAGGAAGATCATAAAATATATACGCAGCAATAATATTCAATTGCTGCATTGCCATTTGCCATGGTCAGGTTTTGTAGGGCGCTTCATTCATATGTTAACGGGGATACCCGTGATATATTCTGAACACAATAAACAGGAGCGTTATCATGGAATTACAAAGGCCATCAATAAATTTACTTATAATAAGCAAACCAAAGTGATCGCAGTGTCAAATGATGTGGCAGAATCAATAGAAAAAAATATACATCCAAAAATTCCTGTGCAAACCATTTTGAATGGCGTGAACATGGAACATTTTGTACGTAATAAAGAAGCCGGTTTAAAAACCAGGCAGCAATATAATATTGATCCTGGTTGTATTTTGCTGGGAACGATTGCAGTTTTTCGTTTTCAAAAAAGGCTTAAGGAATGGATCGACGTATTTAAGATCATGCAAAAAAAATATCCGGGCATACGCGGTTGTGTTGTAGGCGATGGAATTTTAAATACAGAGATAAGAACTTATTTGAAGGAACAGGAGATGGAAGATAAAATATTATTTCCCGGGTTGCAAACGGATGTATTGCCCTGGTTATCGGCCATGGATATTTTTATGATGACATCAGAATTCGAAGGATTGCCCGTGGCCTTGCTGGAAGCGATGAGCATGGAATGTGCCGTTGTATGCACGGATGCCGGAGGGATAAAAGAAGTGATAAGAAATGAAGTTGATGGGTTCATGGTTCCTCTTGATAAATGGAAAGAACTTGAAAAGCCACTCACTTATTTGTTGGAAAATCCATCTGAAATAAAAATCTTTGGAAAGAAGGCGAGGCAGCGGGTGGAAGAAGCGTTTAGTTTGAAAGTGATGGTGGGGCAGATTGAGGAACTGTATGCGGTAATCGGGAATCGGCAATCGTGAACCGGCAAAAGGTTCCTGGTATGTGGTGAATGGTGAATAGTGAATGGTGAATAGGGAATGGTGAAATCTTCGAAGTCTTTACTAATTCGTATAATTCGTGCAAAAAATTCGTGTTATTTAAATGATCGTTCGACAGTCAACAAAAGAAGATCTTCCTCAAATAATTACTTTACTAAAACAAAGTATCGGGGAAGTGCTTACTCCAAAAACCGAGGCTTATTTTTTATGGAAGCATGAGCAAAATCCCTTCGGGAAATCGAAAGTATTGCTGGCAGTTGAAGATAATAAGATCATTGGTTTAAGAGCATTTATGCATTGGAGTTGGGTATCAGAAAATAAAAATTTTTCGGCGGTCAGGGCAGTAGATACAGCAACAGATCCTGCATTCCAGGGTAAAGGGATCTTTAAAAAATTAACCATGCAGGCAGTGGAGGAATGTAAAGCGGAAGGAGTGGACATGGTGTTTAATTCGCCCAATCCAATAAGCATGCAGGGCTATTTAAAAATGGGGTGGTCAACTGTAGGAAAATTGCCGTTGTATATTAGGATTGGAAGCTTGCTGCCGCGTTTTTATTCAGCCGAAACAGTAATTGGTTTTTATACCGAGTATTCAGTTGAAACAGCGATAAAAAAACTGGATAGAAACTGGTCATTGCCAAATGCAGAAAACTTTTTACATACGCACATTCACTACAATTATTTGAGATGGCGCTACCGCGATTGCCCTGTCTCAAAATATGGAGCCCTGATAGAGCCAGGTAAATTTGGAATTGTCTTCCGTCTTAAAAAACTAAAAAAATTTATGGAACTGCGGATTTGTGAAGTTTGGACAGAATCAGCTCCGGGTGCTGACAAGCTTGCAATGGAAGCTTTTAAAAAACTGGTAAAAAAAATAAGACCGGCGTTGCTGTCTTGCGGAGCTTCGCCATTATTCTCCAATGGCAAAAAACAAATTACAAAATTTTACGGGCCTTATAAAAAGGGGCCGGTATTTACAATTAGGCCGCTCGCAACAGATAATCTTAATAACTTCGCGGAATTCAATCAATGGAAACCTTCATTAGGTTCGATGGAACTTTTTTAGATACATGGAAATAATTGCGACCATATTACTTATTTTGCTGATCACTGCCTACATGATCAAGGGGGTCAGCAATAAGTTTAATGTGCTTTCGGAAAATTATTTATGGCTGCTGTTTGCTATGCATGTTTTGTTAAGCGTTGGGTACGCAGTATATGCCGCCAATACCACCAGCGACTCAATTGCCTATTATGCAAAAGCCAGGGGGATTACTGAATGGTTTAGCGTGTGGGGGATCGGCACACCCTTCATACAATTTTTAGCCTGGCCATTCGCCAACCTTTTCAACTTATCGTACTACGCATGTATGATCATCTTCTCATTTTTCGGTTATATTGCCATCCTGATTTTTTATATTACTGCAAGAGAAAATATAAAACTTGAGCCTGTATGGTTAAAGTTTACAGCTTTGGAATTGGTTTTTTTGTTGCCTAATCTTCATTTCTGGTCAGCTTCATTGGGTAAAGGAGCTGTTATTTTACTGGGGCTTTCGTTATTTACTTACGGGCTTAGCAGGTTCAACAGGAGAATCTTTCCAATATTGATCGGGGGGGCCTTAACCTTTATGGTGAGGCCGCATATACTTTTTACAGTTATTATGGCGGTCATGCTGGGCATTGTTCTTACATCAACAGGTATTAAAACTTATTTAAGGTGGATCATATTCCTTATAGCAGCCATCGTATTCTTATACATCAGCGATTCGGTATTTAAATTTGCAGAAACAGACAGCATTGATATTTTAGCATCTTCCAGTTTATCTCACAGGGCGAGTGAGTTGAGTAAATCGTCGTCCGGTGTTGATATACAGAACTATGGTTTATTTATGAAAATGTTTACCTTCTGGTTCCGGCCGCTCTTTTTTGATGGGCAGGGCGGATTGGGTATTCTTGTTTCTTTTGAAAACCTATTATATGTATATATGTTTTATGTAGTAATAAAAAAAGGGATCATGTATTGGGCGGATTGGAACGGATGGTTTCGCATCTGTCTTTTTTTCTTTTTATTTGCTTCATTTGCTTTGGCACAGGTTACAGGCAACCTGGGTATTGCCATGCGGCAAAAAGCACAGTTAATGCCTTTTTTCTTTATCGTTTTTTGTAAGGCGTCAAGCTATAAGCTCTATGCGACGAAAAGATTTATTAAGATATAAAATTTATTAAATAAATTATATAAACACACCGTCAGTTTATTTTACATTTTAAATACATTATTAAAATACATTAATGAATATCAGGCATATCAAATTTTTAAGAAGAAAATCCATTTTCGGAAAATTGCTTCGCCTTCCAATAAGGTTAATTCCCGATAATACGGTGTTGAAAATTTTTTCCGGCCTTTTAAAGGGGAAAAAATTTATTAAAGGTTCCCACAATATCAGCATTGCTATCGGTACTTATGAAAGAAAGCAATCAGAAAGGTTTGCATCCTATTGCGCAGCTTCAAATTGTTTCTGGGATCTTGGCGCACATGTGGGATATTATACACTTCTTTATAATAGCCAGAACCCGGAAGGAAAGACTTTCGCTTTTGAACCAAGCGAGGCAAACGCAAAATTATATCACCGGCATATGGAATTGAATCAAATCAAAAATTATCAATTATTCCAGGCTGCCGTTTCTAACAAAGAAGGAATACTATCTTTTAATAAAACCAGATCAACGGTTGCTGGTAAGCTTGACGAAACCGGTGACACAAAGGTAAAAGCAATGCAGCTGTCGAAATTTATTGAAAAAAATGAGTTTGCTGTTCCCGGCCTTGTTAAAATGGACATAGAAGGAGGTGAAGAAAATGCTTTACTTGATGTGAAAGAGATCTTTATGAAAACAAAGCCCGTACTTTTTCTATCTACTCATGGAAAGCAGGTTCATTTAAACTGTATCAGGTTGCTAACAGAAATGGGCTACAACCTGGAGCCGCTTGACAAACCAAATCTTAACGATTGCAGAGAAATACTAGCATCCTGAAAATCTTTTTATTATCATTAAGAAAAAATAGCATGGTAGATTGTTTGTGAAAATACATAAGATTGTCCGTGCTGTTTCCCCGTGACATTGGCATTAGTTATTCAGGTTATACTTTAAATAATATTCTTCGTGTCATTACCAGGCGTTTTTACCATCTCACTTGATTTCGAACTCCACTGGGGCTGTTTTGAAAACATGCTTCTGGATGAGGGTCAACAAAAATATTTCAGGAACACGATTGAAGCAATTCCAAAAATGCTGGACCTTTTTTCAGGAAATAATATTCATGTAACCTGGGCAACGGTGGGTATGCTTTACCGTGAGGATAAAGCGGCCTGGATGAATAACAAGCCCCGCCTGCTGCCAACTTTTACGAACCCAAATGTTTCGGCTTATGAATGGATAGCTCAAAATGGATTTTACAGTGATAAGGATCCTTTCCATTTTGCCCCTGAATTAATTGAATTGATAAAGAAAACACCAAACCAGGAAATTGGTACCCACACCTACGCACATTATTTCTGTCTCGAGAAAGGACAAACGCCTGAGCAATTCAAAGTTGATATTGAAATGGCCTGCAGGCTTGCTTTGCAAAATGGTACTGAAATTCGTTCACTTGTTTTTCCGAGAAATCAATTTAACCACGCATACCTTGGCATTTGTGCTGATGCAGGAATTACTTCTATTCGTTCAAGTCCGGATATCTGGTATTGGGCTCCGGCAACAGGATCAACTTTTATGAAAAAATTATTCAGGGCCGGGGATGCTTATCTTAAATTTCAATCCATCAAAATGGTTTATTTAAAAGATATCCGCACAGACCAGGGACTGCCATTATGGTTGCCGGCAACCAGGCTATATCGCCCCTGGAAGCCGGGGCAACCTTTGCAGAATAAATTAAAAATGCGGCGCATCCTCAATGAAATGACGGAAGCGGCAAAAAAGAAAGCATACTATCATCTTTGGTGGCATCCCCATAATTTTGGTAACAACCCACGGGAATGCCTGCACGAACTTAAACAGATCGTTGATCACTATACAATGTTGAATAAGATATATGGGGTCCGGAGTATGACGATGGGGGAAACAGCGCAGATGTTGTTGAATAAAAAGAATTAAACCTGCTTTGTGAATAGTGAATGGAGAAATCTTTGACGTTCTCAAAATTTCTTCAAACCTGACAATGGTTTGAAGAAAAGTAAATCCATTTTATTTTCACCATTCACCATTCACCATTCATCATTCACAATCTAAATTGATGCCTCGACTTATAAGAATCACCACAGTGCCGGTTTCCATGCTGGTATTATTGAAAGGGCAACTAAAATTCATGAAGCAACATGGGTTTGATGTAACCATGATCAGCGCAGATGGAGCAGAAGTAAAAGCCCTGGAAGAACAGGAAGGCTGCCCGCACATTGCAGTTCCTTTAACAAGAAAGATCACGCCATTCACGGATATGCTTTGTTGGATAAAAATGGTTCGAATATTCAGAAAGATAAAACCCGATATTGTACATTCACATACTCCCAAGGCGGGACTGATTGGAATGACGGCGGCCTGGTTTGCAGGTGTTCCCGTCAGGATGCACACAATTGCAGGAGTATCCTGGATAGAATCAAAAGGCGCTTTCAGAACAATGATGCGCTTCCTGGAAAAGATAACGGTAATGTTTGCCAGCAGGGTCTATCCAAATTCACTTAACCTGGAGAAGTTTTTAAAACAGGAGAAAACAGGCATTGGTAAAATGAAAGTGCTGGGAAAAGGATCCAGCAACGGGATCGATAGTGATTATTTTTCTGTCACAGAAACCATTGCAAAAAAAGCTGCATTTTTAAGGGAAGAAAAAAAAATTGATAAGGAAGCCTGGATATGGATATTTATAGGCCGCCTTGTAAAAGACAAAGGAATTGGTGAATTACTGGATGCTTTTCAAAAGATATATGAAAAATTTCCTGCGGACAGGTTATGGCTGCTTGGTAAAGAAGAACCCGAACTTGACCCGCTGCATCCGGAACATGCAGCATTGCTCCATACACATCCCGCTATCCATAGCTGGGGGTTTCAAAAAGATATCCGCCCTTATCTTGTGGCTTCACAGGTATTGGTTTTTCCCAGTTACAGGGAAGGTTTTCCAAATGTACCTATGCAGGCTGGATTGATGGGTTGCATGTTGTTGCTGTCGGATATAAATGGATGCAACGAGATCGTACAGGATAAAGAGAATGGATTGCTTGTTCCTTCCAAAAACACCGAAACATTAACGGCTACTATGTTTTTTATAAGGCGGGCACCGGAACTCAGAAAAGTATATGCAAATGCCATTCAAAATAAAATAAAAGCTGAGTATAACCGGCAGCATGTGTGGGACCTGGTATTGGAAGAATATTATTACTGGTTAACAAAAAAAGGTATTTCATATTGAACAGAATTAATAATTTTTACAAACATATTGGTAAAAGAATCTTTGATTTACTCGTTGCTTTCATCGCATTGATCGTATTCCTGCCGGTAATTTTAATCATCATCCTGTTATTAATACTAACGGGGCATAAACGCTTTTTCTTTGTGCAGGCAAGAGTCGGTTTGAACGAAAGGATATTTTACCTGCTTAAATTCCGGAGTATGACCGAAGAAAAAGATGCAACAGGTAAATTATTGCCTGATGCAAAACGGCTCACAAAATTCGGCGCTGCATTGAGAAAAACTTCTTTGGATGAATTGCCACAGTTGCTGAATGTTCTAAAAGGAGATATGAGTATTATCGGCCCGCGGCCTTTGTTAACCGACTACCTGCCCCTGTATAATGAACAACAAAAAAAACGGCACCTGGTAAAGCCGGGGATAACGGGTTGGACACAGGTAAACGGGCGCAATGTATTATCCTGGGAAGAAAAATTTGAGCTTGATAACTGGTATGTTTCCCATCAATCTTTTACAATTGACATGAAAATATTTTTTCTTACCATAAAAAATACAGTAAAGGCAGAAGGCATTTCCCAGGAAGGACAGGCGACTGCAGAAGCATTTAAAGGAACAAAAAAATAATATCAATTTGAAGATTAGTTGATTAGAAGATTTGAAAATGAAATAGAATTTCTAATTTTATTGACGGCTAATCTTCAAATTTCCAAATCTTCAAATCAGTTTATGAAAAAGATCGCAATATTCGGGGCAGGTGGGTTTGGCCGGGAAGTAAAATGGTTGATCGATGAGATCAATGCAGTTACACCAAACTGGGAATTTATTGGATACTTTGATGATGATTTTTCCAAGGTAAAAAATATTGACCCCTCGCTCTTTCTTGGTGGAATCAAAGCATTAAATGCCTGGAAAGAAGAAGTCGCCCTGGTTTTTGCAGTTGGCAACCCGTTGGTAAAAAGAAAGATCTTTCAAAACATAAACAACCCGGTCATCAGTTATCCAAAATTACTGCATCCCAATATTTGCATGGGAAAAAGCAACGTACAAATAGGCGAAGGCGCTATTATCTGCGCAGGAAATATCTTAACTGTTGACATTAAAATCGGGAAGCACGTCATCTTAAATCTAAGTTGCACGGTTGGCCATGATAGTAATATTGGCGATTTTTCTTCCTTTATGCCTGCTGTTAATATTTCAGGAGAAGTAAATATCGGTGAGGCCGTATATGTTGGAACCGGGGCCAAAATAATCAACAAGGTCGAAATTGGCGAAGAAACCATAGTAGGTGCCGGCGCCGTTGTTGCAAAATCACTACCTCCAAAATGTACGGCAGTAGGAATTCCGGCAAAACCTGTAAAGTTCCATTGAAATCAATAATCCTTAATTATTAAGGGTGAGTTTTGAACATTTATTCGTAATTGTTGATATTTTATAAATAAAAACTGACATTTTATAGTACCTTTAACACATTATATCTTAATCTATTACTTCTCTGAAAAATAATCCTCAAAAAACGTTTAATATTCTGTAGTGGAAAGAGTTTGGTTGTCATCACCGCATATGGGCGAAAAGGAAAAAGTATATGTGGCTGAGGCCTTTTCTACAAATTGGGTTGCACCGTTGGGACCGAATGTAGATGCATTTGAAAAACAGCTGGCCGAATATGTTGGAGTTAAAGGTGCCGTTTCACTTAGTTCAGGAACAGGAGCATTGCATCTTGCATTGAAAATACTGGGAATAAAAAGCGGAGATATTGTACTGTGTCAGAGTTTCACTTTTGCCGCTTCGGCTTTCCCGATTAATTATTGCGATGCGATACCGGTTTTTATAGACAGCGAAAAGGAAACCTGGAATATGGATCCCGCCTTGTTGGAAACAGCCATCAAGGATCAACTATCGAAAGGTAAAAAACCGGCTGCTATTATGGTTGTTCATCTATACGGGATGCCGGCCAAAATGGATGAAATTATTGAAATTGCAAAACGCTATGATATACCTTTGATAGAAGATGCTGCTGAAGCATTGGGCAGCACCTATAATGGAAAAGCATGTGGGAGTTTGGGAGAAGTTGGTATACTAAGTTTCAATGGGAATAAAATAATAACAACAAGCGGGGGCGGGGCATTGACAAGTAATAATGAATCAATTGTTAAAAAGGCACGGCATTTGTCAGCACAGGCCAAAGAACCCGCAGCATTTTATCTCCATAAGGAAATTGGTTATAACTACAGGCTCAGTAATGTGCTGGCGGGTATCGGTAGGGGGCAAATGGAAGTATTGCCGGAAAGAGTAAAGAAAAGAAGGGAAATATTTGAGTATTATAAAGCTGAATTAGGAAATATTGAAGGTATTGAATTTCTTGCTGAACCGGCAGGCTCAGTTTCAAACAGGTGGCTCACTACCGTCCTTTTTGATAAGAAACCGGGAGAAGGGATCAATGAAAAAATACGATTAGAACTCGAAAAACAAAATATTGAAACAAGAGCATTGTGGAAGCCGCTCCATCAACAACCAGTTTTTGAAAATTGTGAAGTTTATAATAACGGGGTGGCGGACGAACTTTTTGCAGCGGGCCTTTGTTTACCAAGCGGATCCAATACTTCAGGTGTTAACCTTGAAAAAGTTGTTTGCGAAATTAAAAGATTTTTAGCATGAAAATTTTTAATAGAAACTCTTTACGACCTTCCCAATTTGTTTTGATCGGTGATCAGTTGCTAATTATTTTTGGATTATTATCGGCCTTCTTTGTCAATTACAGGCTGTTCTCCATCAGGGAGTTTCCGATTGAGACGATATTTTACCGGATCAGTTTTCATGTTTGTCTTGGTATCATAGCGTGGTCGGTTTTTAAGGTATATAAAAAAGTAATTCGCTTTTTCAGCAGTAAAGACTACCTGAATCTTATTTGTATCATTTTCCTGATACATTTTGTAAGTGCCGGTGCAAGATTCTTCCTTCCTCAAAAATTTCAACTAAAGCCGGAAATATTCCTCGTCAGTTTTTTCATCACTTCTATTTATATCATCGGCAGCAGGCTTATCATCAGCTATCTTTATTTTTATTATGACCGTTCAAAAAAAGTTGGTGAGCAACGTCGTCTGCTTATTTATGGAGCAGGTGAATTGGGGGTGTTCCTGAAAAAATCATTGAGCACCCATTATGAAAATAATTTCAAATTATTTGAATTCCTGGATGACGATAAAAATAAAATAGGCCGATATATTGGCGGCGTTAAAGTGATAGATGCAAATTCAGAACTGAAATCCAGCATTATAAAACATGGCATCACGGATATAATAATTGCCAATAAAATGCTGACGCCGGCACGCAAAGCCAAGTTTCTTGAAGATACACTTCCATTCAACATAAGGATCCGTGAAATATCTTCTATCCAGTCTTTGTTCAGCGCCAATTTTAACCTGGAGAAACTTGCTTCAATAGATATCAACGACCTGATGAATCGTGAAGCAATTCAATTGTATGACGAGCATGTGGCACAGAGCCTTGTTGGAAAGACATTGCTGGTAACAGGCGCGGCAGGTTCTATTGGAAGCGAGATCGTACGCAAGCTTTCCGAACATGATGCTTCGTTGATCATCTGCGTAGATTTTTCTGAAAGCGCCTTGTACGACCTTCAACAGGAATTAAACAGGAAGCATCCCGAAGTAGAATATAAATTCATACTTGCCGACATCAGGAATGAAGAAATGATGGAAAATCTTTTTAAAGAATTCCAGCCCCATATTATTTACCACGCTGCAGCATACAAACATGTTCCGTTAATGGAACAGTTTCCATGGCAGGCTGTGCAAACAAATGTGTTTGGAACCTGGCAACTGGTAAAACTAGCTGTGCACTTTAAAGCCGAAAAATTTGTATTTATTTCTTCTGATAAGGCAGTGAATCCAACAAGTGTAATGGGTGCAACAAAAAGACTGGCAGAGATCATCGTTCAGTCCTTTTCCTCTACCCTTAACAGCACGAGGTTTGTTGTTACACGTTTTGGAAATGTGCTGGGATCAAATGGCTCAGTTGTGCCATTGTTCAAAAAACAAATACAGAATGGCGGGCCGGTTACCGTTACCCATCCTGAAATGACACGTTATTTTATGACGATTGCAGAAGCCTGCCAGTTGGTTCTGGAAGCATCTGTGATGGCAGAAGGAGGTGAAGTGTTTGTGTTTGATATGGGAGAACCGGTTAAAATCGTGGACCTTGCAAGGAATATGATACGCCTTGCGGGCTATACACCTGATGTGGACATGCAGATCCAGTTCATTGGCGAAAGGCCGGGCGAAAAATTATACGAAGACCTTTTCTCCGAATCAGAAGAAATGAAAGAAACTCATCATGAGAAGATCATGATCAGCAAAGAAAAAATACATGAGCTTTCTGAAGCAAATAATATTATTGCTAAACTACAGGCATTGGAAAATTATTATGAACCGGAGTTATTTAAAATGGTTATTAAAGAACTTTTGCCGGAGTATCAATCTGTAATGGCTGATGGAAAAGTTGTTAACTTCAGGTCTGGTAAAAGGATCAATCAATACAATTACCAAAATTAATCTTTCTTCTATAAATCATCATTTATGAAAATCCAGAAATTACTAATTGTAATTTTTCTATTGAGTTCGGAACTTGTGCTTGCCCAGAATTCCCGCTTCTCTCAAATTGGAACCGCCCCAATGTTATTAAATCCTGCGCTCACCGGGAGGTTTGATGGCAAAATAAGGCTCACCGCTTTGTACAGTGCTCAAACTGCCAGGAATGTGTATGGCACAGGTCGCAATACTACGAAAGAAGATGCTAAAATGAATTATCAGAATATTGCTATAGATTTTAAACTTGGCAAATTCCGCAGTTTTGGTGATGAACAAACAACTTCAACAACGAATGCCAATACAACCAACGATAAAAATGTAAGAAGAGAAGCCAAAGATGAAATTGGAAAAACCAGGAAAATCACGGGCTATTGGGGAGTTGGATTTAACTATGACCATGTTGGCCAGAAAGATGCAGCCCTGGCAGCAAGCTTCTATTCATTATCGTTAGCCCGTCATTTTTATTCTCACAGGAATAAATATTTTGGTATTGGAATACAGGCGACATATGCAATGGGTGACCTGGATCTGAACAGGGGAGATGCAAGCAATCCTTACAACCAGGAAATTTCCACAGGAAGTTTCCGGTACCCGCAGAAGAACCGCCTGGATATCACTACGGCAAAAAAGAACTATTTTGATTATAACATAGGTGGATACTATGGCATGGTAACAGAAGCTGTTGGTTTTGAGTTGGGAGCTTCTATGTACCATCTTTTTTATCCAAAAAATGATATATACGATAAAGACGATGAAACAAAATTGCGTCACAAAGTAACTGCGTTCTCTGTTTTGCGTATCAAGCTTAACAATAAATGGGGGCTCATTCAAAAAAATATTTACTCGCAGGAAGGTTTATATTATCGTAGCAGAAATGAAAAAGATACAGTAAAAATTGTTGCATTTTGGTCTGGAGTGGAGTTTATAAAAACAAATCCAAAATCTAGTTACAATCTCAATTTTGGCTTATATACACGTGATTTCAGAACTGTTATGCCTTACCTGAATGCAAACCTTGGCAGGCTGGCGAACATCAGGTATTCATATGAGTTTCCATTGAATTCATCCAAGTATACAGCGTATACTGCTAAGCGTCATGAAGTGGCATTGCTTCTATACTATAAAAGAAATACAGCACCGGGCGTAAGATTTTATAAAAAGACTAATTTCTGGTAAACCATAAAACATCTGTTAATCCATTATAATAAAACCATCCCAAATAATATGAGGAAAAAACTATTAATCAATGCCTTTATATTGATAGCTTCCGGAAATGTGTTCGCACAAACTACTGTTGAAAATTTAGGTAATCTCGTAAACTCTGCCTTTCATGAGGTAAGGCCAACGATATCTGCAGATGGAAAGCTCCTTTATTTTGTTGTAGAGGGAAGCCCAAAGAACAATATGGCCAAATCTGATAAGAAAGCACAGGATATCTGGTATTCTGAATTAGATGCCAATGGGAAATGGGGCCAGGCAATACATGCAGCCGCACCATTGAATGACCAAAAAGAAAATGCAGTATTTTGGATCGCACCGGATGGTAACAGGATGCTTGTAAGAGGCGCTTATGATAACGGTAAGTATGCAGGCAGGGGTGTTTCAATGGTTGAAAAAACAGCTGCAGGCTGGTCGCAACCTAAAAGATTAAAAATAAAAGACTATGATAAAATGTCGCAGGATGCTTACTCCGGCGCATTTATGAGCAATGATGGAAAAACATTGCTGCTTTATTTTTCCGAAGAAAAAAATAGCTATCTGAATGATATTTATGTAAGTAAGCTTACAGAAAATGATGATTGGACCAGGCCTGAAAGTTTAGGCGAAACGATCAATACAGACGAGTACGATGAAATTTCTCCTTCTATTGCCGCTGATAATGTAACACTTTATTTTTCCAGCGACCGTCCGGGTGGTTTTGGTGAACATGATATATGGATGTCCCGAAGACTTGATGATTCATGGAAAAAATGGAGTGACCCTGTAAATATGGGTGATACGATTAATACTGCAAAATGGGATGCCTATTTTGCACTGGATGCAAATGGCGAGTATGCGTACCTGTCAACTACACAAAATTCACTTGGCGGAACAGATCTTGCAAAGATCAAACTAAATGAAGCGCAAAGGCCAAAAACGGTGGTGCTTGTTTATGGACAGGTATTTAATGCCATTACCAAAGAACCAATGAGTGGGAAAGTATTGTATGACCTGGTGCCGGGTGAAACAAGTGAAGGGAATTCCATATCAGACCCAACGGGTAAATTTAAAGTTACGTTGCCTTATGGTAAGAAATACAGCATAAGGGCATCTGCAGATAATTTCTTCTCTGTGTTGGATACAATTGATCTTATAAAGCAAGGAGCTTACCAGGAAATACACCGTGATCTTTACCTGACACCTGTTGATACCGGCCGCTTTGCAAACAATAATACTACAGGCAATGAACCACGCAGGGATCTTGATAGCCTTGTTAGAGGAGAAGGTCTGGAAGAAAATCCAATTGAAGCAGGACAGATCGTAGGAATAAAGGTCCTCTTTGATTTTGGAAAAACGATCATCAATGCCGAATACTATACTGAATTGAATAAAGTAGTAACTGTTTTGAAAGCCAATCCGTCAATGGAGATCGAAGTTTCAGCACATACGGACAATATTGGTAGTTATAGTGCAAACCTTGCGCTTTCTAACGATAGGGCACGATCAGTAAAAGAGTACATTCTTTCTAAAGGCATAGCTTCAAATAGAGTCGTTTCAAGAGGCTATGGCGAAGTAAAACCAATTGCATCTAATAAATCACCTGAAGGAAGACAGCAGAACCGTAGGGTTGAGTTTAAGATACTTAGGAAGTAAGAATATTTAATTGATATAAAAATCCGCTGAGTCTGAAAAGATTCAGCGGATTTTTATTTATTGGGACAAATAAGTTTGGGGTTTGGGGTTTGGTGTTCGTAACAGCAAACTCCAAACCCCAAACTGTTTAATTCAAGAAAGTTTTAATGATTTTTATAATGGTTAATCCTGTTTGGCCTGTAACGAAAACCCAAATGTAGTCCCCACATCTATCTTACTTCTCACATGAATGGCCTGGTTGTGTGCTTCAATAATATGTTTACAAATAGAAAGTCCCAGTCCGCTGCCACCTACTTTACGGCTTCTTGCCAAATCTGTTCTGTAAAATCTTTCAAATATCCTTGGCAAATGTTCTTCGGAAATCCCTGCACCATCGTCACTGATCTCTATTAAAACATTCTTCCCGTCTACATTATAAAAACTCGCTTCAACAGTGCCATTATTCTTTCCATATTTAATGGCATTGTCAACAAGGTTAATAAGTACCTGCCTTATTTTTTCTTT
>JBDTOV010000080.1:0-21719 GCA_039933035.1 Ginsengibacter sp.
AAGTTAAGCTTGTAGCCCAGGACGCGTTTATTGATTTCACGTTAACTACACCCGGTTCAGGCGGTAACTGCACCACGACTTGCACCTCCTGCAATATTGGTCAGGATTCAAACATAGGTGGAACCAAACATATAGATGCATTTACAGGGTGGAACCAGGCTGCTGGTGGTGTCCTTACGAATTTTGGTGCTACGGCAACCGAACTTACGATAGGAGTAACGACTTGTGGAGGTAAATCACCAGGGTCAATACAATTAACTAAGATAAAGTTTGATGGTTCAGATCTCACAGGCCTATTATGTTCAGCTTGTCCAACTTCAGGCCAAGTAGCAGTAACATCACTTGGCATAACATTTTCATATGATGATAGTCGCAAGTTTTACGTAATAAAAATGAACTCATCTACGGCCAGGCTTCCTGCTACAGCACCACATACTATATTATTCACGTTATCAGCAACTATCTCGGGTGGCGGCGGCCCGGTAACTCGCTCCGAAGAGTTTCCGATATATATAGCAGCCACCGCGGGCAACCACGGTGATCCGCATATTACCACTGTCGATGGTGTGAATTACGACTTCCAGAGTGCCGGCGAATTCGTCGCCCTGAAGGCAGATAATGCGGATAACTTCGAAATCCAGACTCGCCAAACACCTGTTGCCACAGACGGACCGGGGGCGGCTTCCAACAACACCACTGGCCTCACAACTTGTGTAAGTCTCAATACGGCCGTCGCTGCCCGCGTTGGTACACACCGGGTCACCTACGAATCGAAGAATGGAATTCCTGACCCTAGTGACTTACAACTCTGGGTGGACGATGCCCTAACAACCCTTGGAGAGAATGGACTTGATCTTGGATCCGGGGGCCGCATCGTGAAGTCCTCTGCCGGCCCTGGAGTTATCGAGATCGATTTCCCAAATGGTGCTTCTCTTATAGTTACACCAGCCTTTTGGGATTATTACAAACAGTGGTACCTGAACCTGGACATTTCGAATACAATGGCCAGGAAGGGTTTAATGGGCGTTATCCCTGACAGTAGCTGGTTACCGGCGCTTCCAGACGGTACTTCACTTGGCCCAAAGCCGGATACGCCACATCTCCGCTTCGTAACACTCTATAGAAAGTTCGCCGATGCCTGGCGCGTAACTGATACAACGAGCCTCTTCCACTACGCATCCGGAGATTCTACAGGAACATTCACGGACACAACGTGGCCCGCGGAGAATGCACGGTCATGCAGCGTTCCTAAACATACGCCACTGCCACCCATCGGACTGCTGGTTGCCGAGCAGTTATGTAGCGGCATCCTTGATCCCAACCTGAGGGCAGACGCCATTTTTGATGTGATGACCACGGGCGATTCTAGTTTTGCGAAGAGTTACTTGCTTATACAACGGGTCAAGACCGGCACGACAACCACTGTAGTGAACACCAGCAAAGACACAACAAAGTATGGAGAACCGGTAGCCATTACCGCGACCGTGTTCCGAAAGTTTCCAGTACAAAAAGACATCCTGACTGGTTCTGTTGAGTTCACCGCAGATGGCGAGAAATTGGGGCAGGTGAAACTTGAAGCGAATGGACGTGCGGTACTAACGACGACGTCTCTTAAAGCGGGGCCGCACAAAATTGCTGCGATGTTTACTCCCGATGCCGGCAGTAAGGCTTTTTCCAGCAGCAGTCTCGGTGTAACCCATATGGTAATCGGTGGTACTTCAATATTGCACCAATGGTGGTTTTGGTTGTTAATTTTGTTGATTATTGTTGCAATTATTATTGCGCTGCTTAGGAAAAAGAAAAATCCTTAATATCAATGACAAATACTCCGTAGAATAATGGAGTATTTGTCCTGAATTAATTTTATGTTCACTTCCGGCGAAAAAACAAATACTACAGTTAACAATCCGCAGTCAAAGGCTGCGGGGTCAACTTTTTTTCGCAAAACCGGGGATACTAATTTTTTTGGAGCAAGTGAAACACCTTCATTCTTCAAGGGCAAAGTACAGGCAAAATTAACAGTAAGCCAGTCCAATGATCCCCAGGAAAAAGAGGCGGATGAAATGGCTGAGCACGTAATGCGTATGGCTGATCCGGCTGTAGCACCAGCAGAAAAGAAAGAAGAAGAACTGCAACGCATGGAAGAAAAAGCTCAGGCAGGCTCTGAAGCGCCGACGATTGAAATCCATCGAAAAGAGGAAAATGAAAAAGAAGTCCAGGCTAAATTATTTCACCATGTACACAGATACGAAGATGACGGGCCTGTGTCTGCTAAGCTAAATAGTAATCCTGGTTCAATAACAGGTTATAATAATCCGGGGAATAATATCTCTCTTTATCAGTCAGACATTATACAATGCAGTGGCCGCGGGCCACCGGGAGATTCTATACAGTTTGAGCAATCTTTATCCTCTTCCAAAGGAAGCGGTAGTGTATTGCCCGATAACACCAAAACATTTATGGAAAGCCGCTTCCAGGCTGATTTCAGCGGGGTGCGTGTGCATACAGGCAGCCATGCAGAAAACCTGAGCGAAACAATTAATGCACAGGCTTTTGCGTACGGCAACGATATTTATTTTAACAGTGGTAAATTCAACCCTTCCACCACTGACGGTAATGTATTGCTTGCCCATGAATTAACCCACACCATACAACAAGGAGCAAGCAAGCCAGTTCCTTCTTCACAAAATTCCGGTTCGGAAACGTCAGTTTCAGCCAAACCCATTTCAATATCACGAAAAGAGATAATTCCCAGCGGAGTTGATAATATTCCGCCTGAAACACTCCAAACTAATTTTACACCGGATGCCAGAGACAAAAAGAATGATCCTTTATCGAAAAAGAGTAAATCTTCAGGGCCAGATAAACTTTCACTTAATAACAAATCAGGGACATTCGGGGAATTGCCCAATGAACCATTTGATATAAGCCGCAAACAGGAGAATGATGGCGAAAACGCATTAAATCAAAATGAAAAAGACGGCATTCAGCTAAAAACAGAATTAAGCACCTGGCAGGTAAACGCGCAAGGTCATTTGAAAACTGGCCATGCCAGTACTGTTAATATAAGTAATGATAACAAACTTCAGCCAAAGGAAGAAAAAAAGGAAGAGGAAGAAAAGCAAAGCCTGGTCAATCAGAATGTGGTACAAAAAAAGCATGTGGATGAAATTCAGGGAAAGTGTGATAAATGTACTAACGAAGAAGCTACCGGCAAATCAGGCCAGGCAATACAAAAGAAAACCGAAATAACAGGTGATTCTCCAGGTTATGAATCCGATGGCTCTGCATCCGTTATAAGCAATGAGAAAGACAGGGGCCCACCAGCTAACAATCTTATTCAACGTTCATGGCTTGGTGATGCATGGGGTGCTGTGTCAGGCCTTGCCGGGGAAGTAGGCAAGTTGGTGGAACAGGGTATAAATGCTGCCAAGGGCTGGCTCATGGATAAACTGGTAGCATTTGTAGAAGTTATTCCAGGGTATAAATTAGCCCGGTACATTTTAGGACATGACCCGGTTAGTGGCAAACCAGTAGACAAAACACCGGTTAACCTGTTAACTGCCGTTATTGAATTGGTGCCGGTAGCAGGTACTTTTATCCGTTCTGTTTTAGATTACTTTAATGCTACGCAACCTGTAGCAGATTGGTTGTTTGGGGCAGTGGGTAAGTTCATTTCATTAATCCAGGGGATCGGTACACAATTCGAGGCTGTATGGAATAATATAACGCTCGACAGCATTAAAGACCCGGAGAAAATAATCAACCAGGTTGCAAACCTTTTCCATGATACCATAACCAGCATTTTCAATTTTGCGGTTGAATGTGGAAGTACTTTCCTCACCATGGTAAAAGATATTGCGATTACCAATGTTGTGAATTTTGTACAGAAATACTTCCCGAATGCCTTCGACATGCTGTGCGTAGTA
This sequence comes from Ginsengibacter sp., assembly GCA_039933035.1. Lineage (GTDB taxonomy): Bacteria > Bacteroidota > Bacteroidia > Chitinophagales > Chitinophagaceae > Ginsengibacter. Next base: position 3,930 of record JBDTOV010000080.1, read on the forward strand.
CTGGGTGAAAATCCAATAAGCAAGCAAAGGGTTGAAAGAAATGGCACCAATATAATGAACGCCGGTCTTAAGATTTTAGGAGAAGAGGGTGCGCAGATTAAGGAACAAATGATGGCGAATGGCATTTTCCAGAAATGCGTTGCATGGATAGACAGAGCTATTTCCGTAATAACGACATCAGTTGCTGAGGTTAAGGAAGCGTTTACAAGTTTATGGAAGACTATAACATTCGAATCGCTTTTCCACCCGATTGATACCTTTAACCTGATCGTTGATAAATTTGAAAAGCCAGTAACCCGGGTGAAGGATTTTATTAAGGATGCAGTAATCGCATTGTTGAAAATATTAAGAGATGCTTTATTAAGTAAACTGAGCGCTTATGCAAAAGAAACGAAAGGATATTACCTGCTTACTGTATTGATTGGGAAAGATCCGTTCACAGGCGACCAGGTTGATTTTAATGTAGAGAACCTGATACATGGCTTTATGATGCTGATGGATGGTGGTGAGGAACACTTTCAGGAGATGAAAAAAAGCGGTGCTATAGACCGCGCCAGCCAGCAAATAACCGCAGCGGTTAAAAAACTAAACTTTACCTGGCCTTACATTAAAGGGCTCTTTACGTCGCTTTGGGAATCGTTAGGATGGAAAGACTTTCTGAATATTTTCGGGGTCTTTGCCAAAATAGTTCACACGTTTGGGCAGCCGATTTTAAGGTTGATAGCATTCATTATCGAGATCATTAAGATAGTGATACACGTTATTCTCGAGATCATGAACTTCCCGTTTGATCTTATCAATAACATCATCGCCAAGGCAATCCAGGCATTTGAACTGATCAAGAAAGATCCAATTGGCTTCCTTAAGAATTTACTGCGGGCAATTAAACAGGGTTTCGTTCAGTTCTTTGGCAATATTCTTACCCACCTTATCAAAGGGTTAAAGGCGTGGTTCCTTTCAGAAGTACAGGCTGCCGGCATACCAATTCCGAAAGACTTTACAGTAATGGGCATCATCAAATGGTTACTGGAGGTGCTGGGTATAACCATGGAAAAAATATGGAAGAAGCTTGAAGAAAGAATTGGTAAACCAAAAGTTGATAAGATAAAGAAGATGATAGATACGGCGCAGCGTGTGGCAGGTGCAGCAGGAGATGCTTTGGCCTTTATGGAAGACGTACAGAAAAGGGGCTTTATGGCAGTAATGATTGACAAGGTGAAAGAGCAGCTTTCAAATGTTTGGGAACTGGTTCTGGACGCTGTTAAGAGTTTTGTAATGGACCAGATTATTAAGAAGATGACAGCCAAACTGTTGAGCATGCTGGATCCTACAGGTATTATGGCTGTAATAAACAGTGCCATTGCATTGTATAAAGCTATCCAGTCCTTCATACGTTACCTGCGGCAGATGCTGGAAATTGTTAACTCGTTTGTTGAAGGAACATTACAGATAGCACAGGGGGCAACCAAGAATGCGGCGGACTTCCTGGAAGGTGCATTGGCAAGGGGCATACCTATTGTTATTGGCTTTTTTGCCAACCAGGTCGGATTAAATTTAAGTGAGCGGTTAAAAGATGCATTGGAACTAGTAAGGGAGAAAGTAGATAAAGGGTTAACTTGGGTGATAGATAAAGTGGTTGTAATTATTGAGAAAATAGTGAGCTTCGGGAAAGCGGTAGCGGGTAAAGTATTAAGTTGGTTAGGGATAAGGAAAGAGTTTACCATGGAAAATGGGGATAAACACACTCTTGCTTTGGCAAAGAGTGGGTCAAAGGCCCAATTAATGATGGAAAGCACTCCTATGCCTTTGTTAACTTTTATTAGTCAGTTCGCAGCACAACCGGGGTTGCCCGCCGATAAAATTAAGGCAGCAGACGAAGCAAAAACTTTTGCAACAACACAGGTTTCGCCATTACTTGAACAACTGACTGCGGCGCCTGAAGGAACAGATATCTCTGCATTGGAAAAACAGGTTCTTGATAAAATGGTTGAGCTTACAAATAAAATTCGATTGCTGGTTGGTAAAATAGAACTTTTGGGAGATGAAGTCAATAAATATTTGCTTGAAGGCGCTGCAGGAACTTTTGCTTCAATACCAAAACCAACACGCGACGATTTGACTGCTGATCATATTCCTCAAAACGCTTTGTTCCAACTTGTAATGGAATTAGGAATATTTGATGCAGGTTCTCCAATGGCTAAACATGCAGAAAATAGAACAGATGCAGGCTATGCAATGAATGAGCAGGATAAACGACACAAAGCGGGAAGAACATGGGGGCCAAAGGGTACTGTTACGAAAGCAGGTTTCAGAACAAGGGCAAATACAATCATTGCAACTCAACCTACACCGGCTGCAAAGAAAAACGCAATTGTAGAAGCAATCAAGACAGATAAGAATGATGACATTTCCACCTTGAAAACAGTCTATGGAAAAGACATCGATGATCCTGTTTGGAAAGATGTAAAAGATTTGCCATTAAAACAAGAAGATAAAATTGCATTACAAAACACTATAAGAGCCCAGGCAGATGCTGGATTAAGTTTACTCAACTCACAAAATCTTGATGCACTTAAAGTTTAAAATATAAAAATATGTCACTACAACTTAAAAAAACGGGTTTGTATAACGATTGGTTAAGTTTTGCCGCCAACCAAAGTATTGTTGAATGCGATTTTTTTGATCTTAAAGAAGGTCCTGTCAACGAATTGCTTGGAGATTTTTCAAGTGAAAGGTTAACTGCATTTGGTGAGCACGCCTCTGGATCTTTATTGAGCTTTTATTCTAAAATTGCTGACGCAAATGTTAACGAAGTGCCGGTGGCCTGGCTTGATAGTGAAGGCGCCCCCTGTATCGTTGTGAGTAATAATCTCCAGGATTTTTTTTCAATTTTGCCGTATGGAATGGGGTTTATTTATTCAGTAGCATCGGTAATTGAAAATAATTTGAATGAAGCTGATCTATTGGCAAAAACAAAACAACGTATCACTCAAAACGCAGATGAATTATTAGAGACGTCAAAAAAAAGATTCTTAGATGTTGATGATTTACTTACCTGGCTTAATTCTAAAAATATTAAGCTTAGTAGTGATCCGGTAACAGCAATTGTAGAAGCACATGAGAGAAACAGTGATTTAACTTCATGGATAGTTGAAAAGTTAATTTAGTAGATATACAAAAAATGATTGTGAAGAGAGCTTTTTATAAACATGCAATTAGTGCATGCATCAACTTTCTGTTGAGTTGCACTTGTAATGTAATATAACTGAGCTACTAAACCATATATCAGTTATGTTTATTAAGTTGATTTGTATAACTGCATCATGTTATCTAAGGAAAGTTTTAACATAATGGACTTAACTTTATTATAAATAATATCTACCTAAATTGAATATTATGAAATCCACTTATTGCCGCAGATACCGTCGTAAATCCTCTGATTCAAAAGGAGGAAGAATGTTTAAAAAAGATTCCCTGCAGGAGCAAGCTTTTTTTGCTGCACCTTCTAATCAATCCTTCTTCAAACCCAATACAGCGATACAACGTAAGTGCGCTGATTGTGAGGCAGAAGATAAGCACGTGAAGCGTAGGAGTGCACCGCAGGAGGAAGAAAAGAAGATGCACAAAAAAGAGGAGGATAAGGAACTGCACCGCATTGCAGATAGTAAAGAAAAAGAAGACGAAAAAAAGATACAGAAAAGGGGAAATAAAGAGGAGGAAGAAAAGAAAGTGCACCGGAAAGAAGCAAACTCATCAATTTCGGATAACTCTTCTACCGGTACCTACATTTCTTCTCTTCATTCAAGGGGGCAAGCATTGCCTGCTGAGGTACAACATTTCTTTGGAAAAAAAATGGGAAGTGATTTCTCCGGTGTAAAGATCCATACCGGGACAGAAGCAGAACAGTCGGCAAAGGAAGTAAACGCAAAAGCATATACAATAGGTAACAATATTGTTTTTAATGAAGGGCAATACAATTTTGAATCCGGGGAAGGCAAAAAATTGTTAGCGCACGAATTAGCGCATGTGATACAGCAGTCGGAGGCTCCACTTTTTATACATCGTGATCCGTTGGTAGATGCAGGTGTGCCTATACCTGCGGGAGTGCCTGAGAAAAGCGCAATTGATCAGGAATTGGAAAAGATATGGTATGAGAAAGGAAAAGCTGCTTTCTTTGAGCGCCTGCGGCATTTAACACCGGGTCAGTATAATGACACAGATACTTTTGTTTTCATACTTGATAGCCTGCAGGGCGATGAAAAGTGGTTAGCAAGCGGAATATTATCCTGGGGACCGGAAACACAATGGTCTTTTGATCTGAAGATAGAATTGGAATTGAAGAATCTTCCGCAAAGTAAGGGCTTTGCAGGTGTGTTGCCTATTATTCAGAAAGCCAATCCTGATCAAAAACGGTTTGTATTAGAGCATCAGTTACGGGAAATGAAAAATAAGTTTACAAAGCCTGAGTTCGCAAAAATTCTGGTAGAGTTAAATATTGTAACGCTTATAAAGGGAGCCAGTGATACACAAAAACAATGGATTTTAGGCGATGATGATTTGATGAGATTATTAAAACAGGAGTTGACAGCTGCAGATTTTAGCAGTATAACCTCAGAGCTTTTTAATTTAAGCTTTTTACCAGCAGGGAAAATACGGGATGCTACAATCGACTTATATTTTAGTGCTGAAGCGATAGATAAAAATACTGCATTGCAAATTATAAATGGACATATGGGAGTGTACTATATTGAAGATCTGCAACAGCCTGCCAAAGTAAATGATGAAGTAAAAGCTGCCGGGCTTGACCCTACGGTTTATACAGTATATTTTGAACCGCCTGCCAATAAAAATAAAATGTTTGTGCAAAGAAATGCTGACGCAACGACAAGTATGGATTCGACAAAAATATTTGTATCAAAAGCAATTGCTGCGGCAACTATAACCTTAAAGTTAGTTCACGAAACAAGCCACGCTATAAATAAAGATAATTCTACAGCAGATGATTCTATAGCAAGATATAATGGAGAATTTCGCGCTTACTGGCTTGGAGAATATAGATCAGTAGTAAACCTTACAGACAGAGCCAATCAAATAAAGACACATATTTTAGCAGATTATCCTAAGTTAAAAGCGAAGTATAATTCTGATGCTATTTTTAAGGCACTTGTAGACACACATGTAAGCCCGGATGGTAATGTAACAAATCAATAAAATGCTATGCTTTTGTACTTAACCAAAAGATATGGATAAAGAAATTTTGAACAAGTTATCCGAAGAAGAAGCTTTAATTCGTTTAAAAAAATATTTAGCTGATATTTCCTTTTTTAATGAAGCCAGCTTTACACTATTGCCGGAACTTGCAATATTGGATTATTATGTATTTTCTGTGATGCCCAAAATAACCGGACGCATGGGAGAAGTAACTTATTTAGTTAATGATGAAGAAATATTAAACGGTCAACCTGATCATTTTGATAAGCTGATGAAAAAAATAACAGAAAATAAGTTAATACTAAGTATAGAAATTTTTGCCAAACTATTTTTTCGAATGGAGGATTTGCGTTACGGAGTAATTTTAGAAAAACCAGATGGCCATGCTTTAATAAAGGCCCAGCAATTGCCATTTAGCATTTTTACACCTCCTTCAAGAAATAAAACAGCAGATGGCGTGAATTATAAGTTTTGGTTTTTTGATACAGACAGGCTAGTTCCTGTTTTTTACGATGTTTTGGTTAACAAACAAGGGGAAATAAAATATACTTCACAAGAGTTTAAAAACTAAATCAGCTATAATGAATTGTAAGTTAGATAATTGTATCTTAATAAACATGATTCATGTTCTTTATAATAAAAACCCGTACCGGCTTCGGCCAGAACGGGCTTATACAATATACCTTGCAATTCCTTGAACTGTTGCTGAATACCATCGCACCGAGCCCACCCCTGTTATGATATTGTTAGCCATAATAGGCCGTCTCTTAAAACGTAAATGTTTCGTGTTCAGCTTCTGCTTAAAAAAGATAATTTTATAAAAACGCCATTGAATTACCGGGGATTTCGTAATGGATTGAAGGCTCATGTTCAGGCCATTCGTGATGGGATTGATACGCAAAGATCTTCTGCGGCTATTGCGCAAAGTGATGTATCAGATCCTTTCGTTCAATTCATCCCCTGCAATTATCCTTAAATAATAACTACAGTATCTTTATAAATTAAATACTCTACACTTCATATAAAAATATTTCCCTTACTTCTGATGTGCAATAGGGAGTAAATGATCTGAAACGGGTTGTTGAATACTGGTTGAGATCATACTTTAATCAAAATAAAACGAGCTTGGCCATTGGTTAAAGGATACATTTAACGACAACTTTTTTAGGCAGAATATTATTTTTCTGTTATTCAGAATAATCATGAACATATTTCCATTTTTCGGGCTTACTAACATTTTGTCTCCATACAGATTTGATTGTAGGTACATCATGCAGTAAAAAGCCTGCATTGAGTAATTGGAAGCATTGGTAAACATCTGACCCCCAATGTAACCAACGATGATCTTTTGTATACGGATATTTTTTCATCGTTTCTGTTCTTGCGGCAAATATGCCGCCCTGGATATGTTTGGGAGAAAGATGCGCAGGGAAACCCATAGCCGCGGGCTGGCAGCTGTTGTATAACGAACCGGTCATCGCTACTTTTGGGTTTTCTATGATTGGCGTAATAAGATCATCTAACCAGGTTGGGTCATACATATGGCCATGATTGCTGCATAGGTACACCATATAAGGATATGGATTTACTGACACGGCCAGGTTCAAGGCCGGCCCATACATAATATTGGTTCCGGGCCATAAGTACAATGGAAAAATATTTATTTCATATAATGGGTCTAAAATTATTTGATTTGCCTTGTCACTGTTGTCAACGATTATCACCTGAAAATTCCACTGCGGAAGCGCTTTAATGGTTGGAATGATATCGCGTTCTATTCGTGTCTTAAATTTCTGCTGATTATTATGAGGGATTAATATAATTGTAATTGTAATTTCATTTCTATTTAAATGCTCTTGCATATTTCATAAATTTCAGTGAGGTTTTGAAGCGTTGTCAAAATAAATTGCAAGCTGTGTTTTCTTTTTCGGAATGCAATTGTTTTAAACACAGTAGAAAAGCCTGCATGGCCAAACATTAATCATTGCATTCAGTTGTGAACAAACAATGTTCCTTTTACCTTTATCCATTTATCTGCGCCATGTTTTTGAATTATATCATTAAAATAAATCCAATCGCTGGAGTGTTCATAACTTCTCCACGCGAAACTGCTGGCTATATCTTTTCTAATCATTACACCGCCGCAATCAATATGCCCGCGCTCAAGCCAGCATGGCTGTGTAGCCCAGTTTAAGTATGAATGAACCATGTCCGAACAATAGCAGGCAACGGCATGCTGATTACTTCTAAAACCATTCAGCATATACTGGATAAATGTCGGGCTGTAATAATTATCTGCATTAGTTATTATAACATATTCTGCATCTGTTGACAGGTTGTTTTCTCTTATTGATTGTAGTGCCCATGCTCTCAACGGGTGGCCATAATTCCCGGTTTGTTCTGGATAAACTATAAAGTTGACCCTGTCATCATTATATCCTTTTATAATGGAATCAAGCCCGTTTAACTCACTTCCATTATTAATTAAGAGTAATTCCCAGTTTTTATGTGTTTGACATATAAGCGATGAAATAATCTGGGGATACATATTATATACAGGGCATATAACAACTACTTTATCTTTAGGTTGTATATTTGAAAAAATTAAATCATGCTCCGGTTGCCTGTTTAATCTGTAAAGGTAACCGGTATCCCAAAGAGGAGAATTGTTTGCCGCAGAAACCATTTCTGGTTTTAAGCCCATTGATACGATTTGATTAAAAAATGTTTCGGAACCATCTCTATGTTCAAAGCCATAACACTGCATCTTTGTGCTTATTGGATCAGCCTTAAAACTTAATTTGGCGGCTGTATCTTTTTTCAGACAAAACCCCGTTGTACGTATGTGCCTGTCGTATTCATCTGATATATCCATTGCTGAAACCCCGATACCGGGTTCACTTAGTTTATTTATGAATAAGGAAATAAAATCTTTATTCATAGGTAGCACGTCATCGGTACACCATAGTAAATAATCATAATCAGGAAACCCTGTCAACCTGTTTTTACAAACATCCTGAAATGCACCTATATCAAAGCCCCCGTCTGAACGGGGAATATATTTTATACCATTATCAATGCAATGTTTTTCATACCTGGCTGATTCAGTTTTATTGCCATAATAATTATGTACAATAACCAATTCAGCATCTGTAGTATCGCATTGCTCCCAGCATCTGATCCATGTTTTTATATTTTCAAACCTATTGTAAACACAAACAGCAACTACTATTTTCATACATTTTTTTTTAAAAAAATCTGCTATATTAAAATACTATTTCTTGCTTTCATTTTTAATCATGTTTAAAATTTGAGGAAGTACTTTCAATACTGTTAATATAATATTGAAGTGAAATCCAAACGAGATTCAAAATAATCAAAAATTACAAAAATTAAAACAATTATTTGTGTAAAATCTTGCATCAAAAAATATTCATTGCTTTTGCAGGATTATCATACTTTCAACATGATTTACCTTCAGGTATTTTTCAGTTCTTAAAAGCTCATCAACGAATTTTTTTACTCCCGGAAAATAAGGTGCGTAATCATGAAAAAAAATATACCCGCTTTTAACTATCCAGTTCGAAAAATGATGAAAATCCCTTGCAACATTCAAATAATCATGAAGCCCATCGATAAATATTATTGAAACGGGCATTTCCCATTTTACATTGAAAGAGTTATCTCGGATAATTTCTACCACATCTGAAATATCCGCGTCTTCGATATTTTTTTTAAAACTATCAAATGACGGGGGGAATTGCTGTAAGCCCATATCTGCATCTCCTAATCTACCGTCATGCGGGTCAATAGCATATAATTTTGCTTCAGGAAACATAGCTTTAATTATGCTGCCAAAAATTATAGTTGATTTGCCATGATAGCTTCCGATCTCTGCAATTGTTGGAGGAGATGGTAAAACCTTACAAGCTTTAATTGTAGTTGAAATAAGAAGATGTGCCTCTCTATCACTTAACCATCCCTCAATTTTTTTAATTTGGCTTGTTAGCTTTATTGGATCGAACAGCCTTTCAGGTAAGGAACTTTGTTTGAGGTCATTCTTAACTTCATTACCAAATTGCTGGCTTAGCTCACGAATATATGCACGCACAGGATCATTATAGCTTCTCATAACAGGATGCATCCAATAAATACCCGGATGATTAAGGGCGTCATTAACATCCTGCATAGTAAGCGGCTTTTTGTATTTCATAAAATCATAACTGCAGGGATTCGAAGCAATTTGATATCCTAAAAGTTTTACAAGAGTTGGTAAAATAACTTCTTCTGAAGCCCATATTTTTGTGCGCTCCATTATATCTTGTAATAACTTATTCTCTTTAAATAATTTCACTACGTCTATTATCGCATCTTTTGCAAAAACAGTTGATGGCCAAAAAGTCCAGTGAACAAAATTCTTTTCACCATCTTTAAACCTGTCAAGCAATGGTTTCCATAAATCATATTCTTTAAACGCCTGCAATGCTACCCGGTTAACACTATTTTTATCAACACGTTCAGGATTACTTGATAATAATCCAATATCAGTTTTAGTGCGAAAAAATTTACTGATGTGTTCGGAATATCCTGACCGAATGACCAACTGGTCTGAATCGACAATGGTTAATGAATCAAAACTGAAATTTTCTAAAGAAAATTCCATGCAATCAAGCGCAAACTGGTGCAGGTATCCATGTTTTGCTAAACGGGGTTTTGGATGTATTACTGCTCCGAGATTATTAAATAAAGGTTTATTTCCGAAAAGCTTAAGATCATTCCCTCCATTATATAGAAGTATAATCGAAGCCGGATCATGATAATGAAGATTACGAACCAGATCAATTATACATTCCACACTTTCATGAACGAGGCAGGCATATATATTTTTTATTGGCTCAATGTTAGTCTTTCGTATTGATTCTGCAATATTTTCTGATGAAATTTTTATGTCGGCAGACAAGTTTTCATTTTGATACAAAGCCCAATCTTTTTTCATTATTTCCTGTAAGTCACAAACAGGGTAAGTGTGCCACCATCTATTTGTTGTATTTTTCGGACTCACGTTATTTTCATGAATCATGTGGACAGACATTGTTGAATCAGAAAGTACTTTTACACGATCCGAAGAAGTTGCCCAAACGAACAAGCCATCCATTCCAACATTGATATCGGCAAAGCGTATACGGTTCCACAAACTTTTTCTATAGCATAAAGAACTACCTAATAACCACGTTCGCTGGTCGGCTGGATAAATATAACGGTATCCGTGATCATGTACCAGATCATAATAGAGCAGGTTATTGATTCCACACACTTCAGTTTTTTCAGTTTTAAGTGCATCAACCTGGTATTGTAGCCGTGTTTTTGCATACCAGTCATCATCATCCCAATTAGCAATAATTTCTCCCCGTGCATAACTGCATGCAAGATTAAGTTTTGCGCCCAATGTAATTTTTTTATCCAATTTGAAATACCTTATAGTCGCATTGTCCGGTATTAAGTCCTCGATAATATCATCACCATCATCAATAATAATTAATTCTTTATTGTAATAATCCTGCCGAAGGAAATAACGTATGGCCAGGGGAACAAATTTCCGCCGGTTGTAAGTGGGCATTATGCATGAGACTAGTGGTAAATCCTTTGTATTCATAATTTTGGAAGAATAATAAAAAGTCCCTAAAAACAATAAATTTTATAAGGATTGGATTAAATAATCAATCCTTATATTAAGATAAAAATTTAATTTCTAAATATTGACATTTTGTTGATCTTTTACCAGCTACGTGCAAAATTTAGTTGTAATTTAATATTCAAAAAATCAGGTTAGCGGTATTGGTTATTTTGAGAATTCAAATTAAATTGTACAACAGACATCAATGATTCTTGTTTCTTCGGCTTACACTTAATAATTTTATTAAAAAGTCAGTAAATAGATCCTTGCTAAATCATTACTCAAATATCATCGCTTCTATAAATTCGTTAGACAATTTATTAAAGCAAAGGATGAACATTTTTTTTGGAAAAAGTGATGCAACTGATATTTTCTATCCGCCTTTTGAATTGCAAAATGATGATTCCGGGTTGTACAAATTAATAGAGCGTAATGACATGTCACCTGAAGAAAAATTTATTTTGTTAATCGCATTTATACCGCACGTTCAGCCCAACTTTTTTGATAGCATCATTTACCAATATTTACCGCACGGTGGCGATTTTACAGAGATTGGCGGTGTAAAAGGTTCTAATCATCGCAGCATGCTTCCTACCGGTGAAACAGCCCTTTTTATATTAGCAGGAAATAATCTTGAACGACGCCTGGGGATTCAACAGGTTTTTTCAAAAGAGAATTACTTTTACAAAGAAAAATTACTGTTGCTTGATACGGTAAAGGAAGGCGAACCCGAAATGAGCGGCCGTCTTATTCTTTCTGATGATTGTATAGAAGAGTGGTTAACCGGCAAAAGCCCAAAACAACACTTTGGCCCTGATTTCCCTGCAAAAAATATTGAAACCAAAATGGGCTGGGACGACCTTGTCCTGAACCATTATACCATAAGTCAACTCAATGACATTCAAATATGGATGAAATATAAGGCCACGGTTTTGCAGGATGAAATATTAGGGAAAAAATTAAAACCCGGATATCGGGCGTTATTTTACGGGCCATCCGGAACAGGTAAAACACTTACAGCAACTCTGCTTGGTAAACAATTTGAAAAAGATGTTTATAGACTTGATCTCTCCCAGGTAGTTTCAAAATACATAGGCGAAACCGAAAAAAACCTGGAGAAAGTTTTTTCAAAGGCAGAGAATAAAGACTGGATATTGTTTTTCGATGAGGCAGATGCATTGTTTGGCAAGCGCACGAATGTTGAAAACTCACACGATCGCTATGCCAACCAGGAAGTAAGTTATCTTCTTCAACGTGTGGAAGATTATCCCGGTCTGTTGATCCTCGCTTCCAATTTCAAAAGTAATATGGATGAAGCATTTCTAAGGCGCTTTCACTCTATCATTCATTTTCCTTCTCCGAATGCGGCCGAACGCCTTAAGCTTTGGGAAAAAACTTTGCCGGTATCATTTAAAATTGAGCCTTTAATAGATCTTCGAGAGCTTTCAGGTAAGTATGAAATTACAGGAGCTGCGATCCTTAATGTCGTTTATCATTGCACACTTATATCCGTTTCAAGAAACGATAAATTTATCCGCTATGCAGATATAGTAGAAGCCATACGAATGGAGTATAGAAAAGAGGAGCGCTCAATAAGTTGATTAAATCTGAGTTTGCTAATGGTTATTCTCAATTCCTTTAATCCGAAAATAGAAAATTAAAGAAACCATATTTTAATTTAAGTCCACGGGAGGGAAAATGATTCATGAGTTTCTCATAATATAATGCGTAAAATATTGTCAACTATAAAATATAATTCTCATCCCTGTCGAAATACTGTTTGGGAAATAGCTGCGACCATTTATCAGTTCTCATCTGCCATTGGATGGTTTCCTTTCGTAACAATTCACATGTCGCATAATTTCACAATCGGGATTATGCGTGACCGGGCAGATTGAAATTTTATGGAGTGACATTAGTTTTTACAGGGGCCTTCCGCACTTTTTGCAAAATCTTTTCTTTTCATTTACTAAATAAAAATAAACCAAATGAGCGCCGCGTCCGTGGAATAAAAGACTATCCCGTAACCCGGGAAACCAATTTATTATCGGCCGGAGAACTAAGGATGCACATTGAAAAATGCACCTTCACTGACAGGCACAGCCAGAAAAAAATCTACAACTCTTTCTACTGTTATGCCATGACCGTATGTGGGCAATACGCCGAAAACGAAGAAGATACAGTTGAAATCCTGAACGATGGTTTTCTAAAAATTTTTAAAGAAATTTACCACTTTAAGCCGGCATTTGCAGATGTGGCAAGATCATTCAAAGGTTGGCTGCGAAAAATTATGGTACACACTGCTATTGAACATTTTCGCAAAAATCAAAAACACAGGTTCATAAACGATACTGATAATAAGATCCCGTATGTGTCATCTGGCGGTGAGAATGCGATTAGCATAATTTCTTACCGGGAGATCATACGATCAATCTGCGCATTAACGCCAGTTTACAGAACTGTCCTCAATCTTTTTGTAATCAAAGAATTTTCCCATGAGGAGATATCATATTCCAAGAGGCATAAGGGAATCCACAAAGGCAAATCCCGCACAGCTAACAAACCGTGAACTGGACATAATATATTTATTCAGAAATCAGTTCAGAATAAAGAAATTGCCCAAACTCTTTTTATTTCACCTAAGACTGTTGACAATCATATCTCCAGTATTCTATTTAAGCTCGATGTAAATTCCCGTTCGCGGGCAGTTGCTGAAGCGCTTCGTTTAGGAATTCTAAAATAAGGTAAGCCTGGCCGTTAATTGGGTAAGAAGTCCTATATAATAAAACCGTTATGAAAATAGCTTTGCACCTTACATTAAAACTTATTAAATGAAAAAGTATATTATTGAAAGAAACTTCCCTGGCGCAGGTAACATGACTTCAGAAGAATTACAAGTCATTTCGAAAACCTCTAATGCAGTTGTATCCATAATGGGCAATCCATATGTTTGGATTGAGTCGTTTGTTACTGAAAACAAAATTTATTGCATTCATGAAGCAGTAAATGAAGAGGACATTATAGAACATGGAAAATGTGGGGGCTTTCCTGTTGACAAGATTGAAGAAATAAAAGCCGTAATTGGTCCTGCAACGGGCAATCAGTATTCAGTTATAGTATGCTATCCGGCGATAATTAAATAGCATTAAACGTTAAATGCAAAAATATACGTAAGAGACAGGAATTCAAATCCCGTCTTTTTTTATTTCAGGCATAACATAAATTTAACCCTTCGATACTGCCTGCTATGTAAACATTGAAAAAAAAATCCAATGTTTCTAAAAATTAGTATCCAATAAAGTTAGTCGTCGCGACAACTTCTGTTGTATCCAGTTCCAAACGTTTTTCATTACGCAAAAAAATCTTGCTATAGAAACACCTGCCACTCATAAATAAAATAGGGATTTTTTATAAATAAATAGGGAATAACTCTCAGAGCCATAAAGAGCGATTGATTCAATTTTACATTCAAAATTTATTTAAAAAACTTTCAAAAATCAAAAAATGAAAAAAATTCTTTTTGCCGTTATAGCCGGATCAGTTTCCATGCTGGCAATCAAAAACGGAGCAATAGCTCAAACATCAAATAAATTGAAACTTTTTGATGCTCCAGGAAATGCCTTAGTAGTCGATGTGTCAAATTCAGCCAAAGGCAAAACAGCAACCCTTGATGATATCAATACAAAAGCACTAAACAATTTTAAAAAAGCCTATAAAGAAGCAACAAGTGTAAAATGGGTAAAAGGCAATCTCGCGATTACTGCTGAATTTGCATCCAATGGAATTCAAACGGTGGTATACTACGATACAAAAGGACGCTGGCAGGGTTCAGTAAAAAATTATAAGGAAGAAAAATTTAACTCTAAAGTGCGGGGGATTGTAAAAAGCACGTACTATGATTATAAGATCGATTACGTTCAGGAAATAGAAACCATCGATACTCATGGAATACCAACTTACCTGGCATATATAGAAGACGACACTAACTTCAGGGTGGTAAGGATTGACGATGGATTGATGGATGTTTATCAACAATATAAAAAGCAAAAATAATTTTCAGTACTGTATTTCAAGCTTTAGTACATGTCTACAAAAGCAGGAAGCCCATTGCTTCCAAAAGACAGGTATCAATACCTGTCTTTTTTTATCCAATCCGAAAATTTTCATAACGCCTATTTTGCTTTACCACTTCAACAGTACTGCTATCAAAATCCTGATAGGAATTATAAAGGGTATTTCCAATAATTAAACAGGGAATACCTCCCATAAAAACCGGGAATGGCCATCGCAATTTTGTATTTTTAAATACTACCTGTTTTACATTAATAATAAAAGTATGATACTGGAAACACAAGATCAACTTAACTTCACAAAAATGGTTGCCAATCGTCTTGCAGAAAAATTGATATGGTTTCTATTTCCATCAAAAAAAGGGGAAAACTTTTCGGAATATATTGGAGGCATGGCGGTAATTCCTGAGTGGGCCGGGGAATTTCACAGCCAATACTAAGAAACGATTATCAATTGGGAAGCATTTAAAAGAGACGCGGAAAATATATATAATGCGACACCAGATGATTTTCTTGCGGCATTCGGACTAGAGAAGCTATAGAAATTTTATGCACAAAACAAAAATTATAACACCGACTTTCCCGAAAAATACCAGGCGAATATGAATGAAAATCACAATAACCTGTTGGCTCCCGATGACAACCAATAACAAAAATTTTAAAAAACCATCATAGAATTTATATGCCACTATTCCTTTGTGAACTAAAAACTCATCGTTACACCGTCAATCATCCAGGCCGGATAATAGAACTTTAATTTTCACTTTTTGAACCGGGTTAAAATCTTTTGCAATACTATTTTTCAGTTGCCATAGAATTTACCCTGCTTTTTCCTAAATCTTTAGATGCAGCAACGGCAATACCGCGTTGTTCCATTATAATACATCACGAAAGGATAACCATTAGTTTTTTGTTTATCCCAGATCACGGTGCTTTTATTTTGTTTTCTATTTTCCCCCCAGCGTACATCTTTATCCGTGGACATCAATATAAGTTTATCCAGGCTTCACTGTGCGGAATATTCAACATAAATGTATACCTACCTGATCCAACTTTAACCGGGGTTTTTCCTTTTTCATACCCTGCCAGTTTTATATCATTACGGTTACGAATAGACGCATTTCCTTCTTTTATTACTGATGAAGCATCTGCAGGAAGATAGATTGTAACGGATGTGTTTGCCGGTATGGTAACTTTCAATTTAAAAAGCTGTGTTTCCTTTTTCCAGACACTCGCAATTAATCCGTAAGCAGATTGGTAAGTGGCCTTTGAGGAAGTTATATTGCCTACTGGTTCCGGTCGGATAACAATATTTTTAAAAGCCACAGAATTATCACTTTGCCGTAAAACGGCTGTTTCCCGCACGGAGATCTTTTACAATATTCAGCGCTACATCATCCTTTCATTGCGGTTCTACCAGCTTCATAAGCACGGCCATGGCATTTGCAGCCTGGCTGCCGGTGCCGTATTCTTTTGTCTCCTTACCAGGCAGTCGATGTTCTTTTCGTATGAAATTCTTTCAGGTAAGATTATAACTTAATAAGTATTTTTTTCCTGTACAATAGCCAGGCCGGAATAAAATTAATTGCCACAAAAAGCAATGCATATAAAAGGCTTGCCAACCTGGGGTCAGCGCCGACATTGCTCAGTCCATTTACGAATCTTTCGTTCAGCGAGGCGCCGCCGAATTTTGCCTCGTAAAAAAACAATGCCCACACATCGGCAAGAAAATAAACGGTGATGGCATTGGCACCAAAAATAATTCCGGGCCTTGTACCCCATGTTCTTCCTTTCATATCAACCAAAAAATAAAATACACCAAATAATAAAGATGCAAAGCCTGAGGTTACCAGCACAAAGGAACTCGTCCAGAGATTTTCATTCACCGGAAAGGCAAGTCCCCAGAAATACCCCGCGATGGCTAGGAAAACGCCAGCCGTCATCAGGTAGTTGACTTTTTCACCTGGTGTTTTATTACTCAGCATCAGGCGGCCGGCGAGCATGCCGGTTATACAGCTAACCACGGAAGGGATATTGGTTAATATGCTTTCGGGATCCCAGGTGCCGCGCCACATTCTTCCCGGCAGGAATTTTGTATCGAACCAGGCCACAATATTCACACCTGGCTCGAGCATTACCTTGCCTATGCCCGGTGTTGGAATACAAGTAAGGGCCAGCCAATACAACACCAATAAAATAGCGGCTAACCATGCCTGTTGTTTCCAGTTGGTGTTGAGATAAATGATTGCTGATATACAAAACACGATGGCAATTCTTTGCAGCGTGCCTGTCCACCGGATATTGTGAAAGTCAAACTGTGGCATTAGGTTAAGGAACATGCCCACCGCATAAATCTTGATGGAGCGAATGAATATTTTTTTATACATCTCAGAGCGGGCAACTCCGGCATCCAGTCTTTTTGAATAAGCAAAAGCAATGGATGCACCAACAAAATAAAGAAAATAGGGAGCTACCTGGTCAGTAAAAGACAAGCCATTCCAAACCGTATGCCGCAGTGTGAAATAGACCGAGTCTTCACTTCCGGGATAATTGACCACAATCATTGCGGCAATGGTGAAGCCTCGCAATGCATCAAGCGAAATGAGGCGGTTGGTTTTATTGGTCATTACAGATCTTTATTTTATCGATAAAAAATTCAAGTGTCACGAAACGGGTTACAGTTATTTAATTTTAGTTTCCATATTCATCGGGAGGTTGGAAGTGTTGAATTCTCCGGGGCACTTATTACTTTTAAATAACGGCCCATCCAATAAGGTAACAACCAAATATCACCGGCACTGTATTCTGAACTGCCATTGGCATCGCCTCCATCCA
>JBDTOV010000081.1:0-21652 GCA_039933035.1 Ginsengibacter sp.
ATAGAAGCAAACCCCTGGTAAATATTCAAAGGCTGTTTAGATGAATCTGCTATTAAAATTCCCTTTTTCGCCAAATCCATCGCTTCAGAAAATTCACCGGTATTAGCAAGGCTAACTGAAGCCTTCGACAAGCTGGAAGCCTGTATGCCAAGGTCTCCCATCTTTTCAGCAAGCGAGGCGGACTTCATGGCAAATTCATAACCTTCTTTCCATTTGCTTTGATTTATATAAAGACTGGAAAGATTAGTATACGCATATAATTCAACATCTTTAAGCTCATTTTTTTGTGCCAGTAAAATTGATTTTTTATAAGCTTGCTCACTCTTTGCTGAGTCAAGTATTTGCGTATAGGTGATTCCTAAATTAACCAATGTGTATGCCTGGGAAACTTCATCTTTAGCATCTTCAGCAAGCTTTAGAGATTTTTGCTGGTAAAACAATGCTTGTGGAAAATTTGAAAGTTGCTGAAACCCAATTGCAATATTGGAATAGCTACCAGGAAGCCCGGCTTTGTTGTTATGCCTTTCATCAATACCAATTGACTTTTCATAAAATTGTATCGAAGTGTCATATTTGCTTTGCATACCATACATCATACCATAGTTTCCATACATATCTGCATAGTCAGAAGAATCTTTTGAAGGTTTTATGAAAGTTTCCAGGAATTTCAAATTTTCTTTAGCGCTTTTGTAGTCGCCCTTAAAGCAATAACTGGTAATCAAGTTATTCCTTGTATTAACTTCCCCTTGATAATATCCTACTCTCCGGGCTTCGCTGAGTATTTTTTTTGCCAGCGCTATAGATGAGTCAATATTTTGATTTCTGACATACTTACTTTTTTTTACCATGAGATTTATTCTTCCTGTGTCAGTAGTAGCTTTGTTGATAAGGTTATTTATACTGTCTACTTTTCTACCTTGAGCAAGTGTTAGTAAAACGGAACAGAGTAGTAATGAAAGGATTACAGAACGTTTCATGTATGGTTGAATTTTTATTCATGGCAAAAAATAATACCGGGCTTGTTATATCATTTGAAGAAACAAGAAACGGAAGTCTCAATTTATACATTTGACAGGAAGATTATAAATTTCGTTCCTTCACCTTCCTTCGTTTCCACTTTTATTTCACCACCATGTGCTTTGATGATGTCGTAGCTTAAACTTAAACCTAAACCCGTTCCTTCGCCGGTGGGTTTTGTAGTAAAGAATGGCTGAAAGATTTTATCTACTATATTTTGCGGAATGCCATTGCCATTATCTTGAACACTAATTGATATTTTATCTGCAATCTTTTTTGTACTTGCTGAAACCGCAGGTTCATATCCATCACCAACCTGCTTTTTCTTTTCATTCACTGCATAAAAAGCATTGTTGTATAAATTTAACAATACTCTTCCTATATCCTGCGGAACGATATTTATTTTTCCTATTGAATTATCAAAATCAGTTTTAAATTCTGCATTGAACTCTTTGTCTTTCGCCCGTATGCCGTGGTAGGATAGACGAAGATATTCGTCTGCCAATGCATTAATATCCGTCAGTTCTTTTTGTCCTGTTGATGTTCTTGAGTGTTGCAACATTCCCTTTACTATAGCATCGGCACGCTTGCCGTGATGATTTATTTTTTCTGAATTATTTATTACATCATCAATCAAATCATTTTGCAAATCATCATTTCTCTCTGCGTTTGGCTTTAAGCGTTCTGCTTTCAGCTCTTCCAGCATCTCTTTATTCACTTCGCTAAAATTATTCACGAAGTTTAACGGGTTTTGAATTTCGTGTGCAATGCCTGCAGTGAGCTCTCCAAGCGAAGCCATTTTCTCTGATTGGATAAGCTGGGTTTGCGTTGATTTTAGTTCTGATAATGTGCTTTCAACTTTTATTTTTTGTTGCTGAAGTAAAAGATTGGCTTTACGTTTATTTCTAAAACCGTTAAAAGCTACAGCTGCCAAAAGAAAGGCCAGTATTAAACCAATTATCAAAGCAGCCTGTTTTGTTTTTGCCAAATCATTTTGCTTTTGCTGTTCACCTTTTGCTAACTGTTGCTTTTTTTCAAACTCAAAGTTCATTGTAAGTTCAGTAGCTTTTTTTACATTTTCACGACCGCGTATTGAATCTGAAATTTTGGCTGCGATTTTGTACGTAGCTAAAGCTTTATTAAAGTCACCGGTTTGTTCATAACATTTCGATAGGTTAGCATAAGATCTTCCAATCTCTTCAGCATAAATGTCAGACTCTTTCAATGAATGAAACGCTTTTTCAAAATAGGGAATTGCTTTGCTATAATTTTTTTGCATGGTAAGTATAGAACCCATATCTCCGTAGGCCTGGTATATATTTAAAGGCTGTTGTGACGAATCAGCAATATTCCTTGCCTGTTCGTTTAATTTTTCTGCTTCCTCAAATTTATTCTGGCTTGCCAAAGCCAACGCAGCTCTTGATAAGCTGCTTGCTTCTATTCCCTTGTCTCCAATTTCCTTCCCTAGTATGGCTGCTTTTATTCCAAAATCATATTCCTTCTTAAAATCATTTATCCCCGAGTACAATGAAGATAAATTGGCATAACTATACGCCAATACATTTTTCAGGTTCAGCTTTTTTGCGAGATCAACGGCTTTTAGATAAGACTGTTCAGCTCTTTTGCTTTCATCCAGGCTGTTATAAGTGATAGCTATGTTGAGATAAATAAATGCCTGTCCTTCTTCATCATGAATCTGCTCAGCAACCTTCAAAGCATTTTGATAATTGGTTAATGCCTGCGGGTAATCAGATTGCTGCTGGAATGCTATTGCATCATTTTGAAGTATTGTAAGAAGCAAAGATTTATCGTTTTGGAGCGTGGCAATTTCAATTGCTTTTTTGTAAAACGTATGCGATGTATCAAACTTGTTTTGCATTGAACACATCATGCCATAACAGTCATACATTTTTCCAAGAGATGCCGAGTCTGTTATATTTGAAAGAATTCGCCTGGCAGCATCAAGATTTTCTTTAGCCACTGCATATTCACCGGCAAAACAATAATCACCTGCAAGGCTTATTCTTGCAGCAGCTTCTCCTTTTTTATAATTAGTTCTTTTTGCTTCTTCAATTATGTTCCTGGCAAAAGCAATTGCCGAATCAAGATTGCCATTACTTAATACCCGGAGTTTTTCGGTTTTTAAATTAATTCTTTGTGTATCGGATTTGGATTTACTGATAAGCAGGTTCAGGCTGTCAATCGCTTTTGTTTGAGCTTCTGCATGTGTTACCCAATTAAAAAACAACCATGCTACTAAATATTTCATCTGTTTTGATCTATATAATTTATAAATACGGAATACTCTTCAAGACGATCGGCAACTATTTAAAAGTACCCATTAGTTTCACAAGAAATGTTGTTCCCGCTCCTTCTTTACTTTCCGCATTAATTTCTCCGCCGTGTGCTTTGATTATATCATAACTCAAACTCAAACCCAATCCTGTTCCTTCGCCTGTTGGTTTTGTGGTAAAGAATGGTTGAAAGATTTTATCAACTATGTTTTGCGGAATGCCGTTACCGTTGTCGCCAATTCGTATTTCAACCTTGCCATTTATTTTTTTTGTTTGCACTGTTACGTTTGGTTCATATCCAGTAATGTTCAATTTCTTTTTTTCATTCACTGCATAAAAAGCATTGTTATACAAATTCAATAGTACTCTTCCAATATCCTGGGGAATGATATTTATTTTTTCAATTGAATTATCAAAATCTGTTTTCAGTTCTGCATTAAAAGTTTTGTCTTTTGCTCTTAAACCGTGATAACTCAAACGCAAATATTCATCTGCCAGTGTATTAATATTTGTAGGTTCTCTTACACCTGTGCTTGACCGTGAGTGTTGCAGCATCCCTTTTACAATTGCATCAGCACGTTTACCATGATGATTTATTTTTTCCGAGTTTTCTTTTAAATCATTTAATATTTCATCTTCGAGTTTTTCATCTCTTTCACCTTTCATCTTAGACCTTTCACCCTGCAATTCGTCAATTAATTCTTTATTCACTTCGGAAAAATTATTCACGAAGTTCAACGGGTTTTGTATTTCATGTGCAATGCCTGCAGTAAGTTCTCCAAGCGAAGCCATTTTTTCTGATTGGATGAGTTGTTGTTGGGTGGACTTTAATTCTGATAAAGTAATTTCTACTTTCTCTTTTTGTGCCTGAAGTAAAGTATTATTCTTTTGTTTCCGCCGGTTACTGGTAATTAATACAACTGCAAGCAAACCCGCCAGTATAAAACAGACCAAATACGCATAGGCTTTAATTTTCTGGCGGTTGGCCTCCTGCTCTTTTATTTGTTTGTCTTTTCTAAGAATAACAATTTCAGATTGTTTTTTATCAAGATCATATTTAAACTTTATTCCCTCCATGATACTCTTTCGGTCTTCACCATTAAGACTGTCTTTATAAAGGGCGTATTGTTGCTGATATTCGTATGCTTTGACAAAATTCTTTTTCATTGCGCTTGCCTCTGCTAATACGCCATAGGTATTATAAATATTTCTGATAAAGCCGATGCCCTTTGCGATTTCCACCGACTTAACACCGTAAAAAATAGCACTGTCAGGTTTATTCGTTTTCACATATCCCTGGGCTATCAGGAAATCTATATCTGCGATTCCTTCAGCTTCATCAAGGGATGTAAATAACTCAAGTGATTTAAATCCATAAGTAAAGGCTTCAGCATAATCTTTCGTAGTAAGATTGAGATCCATTAAATTTCTTGAGATCAGCGCGATATAATGTGTGCTTCCAATCTGTTTTGCAAGTAATAAGCCACGTTCATAACTTAGTCGCGATTTTTGGAAAAAATTTTGATCTGTGTATACCCCGCCAAGGTTGTTGAGAAAGCGTATGATTTCAGGTTTATCCTGTTGTTCTTCCTGTATCGTAAGCCCCTGTTCAAAATATTTCTGAGCTGTTCCAGGCTCTCTCATATCCTGGTATAACACACCAATGTTTCCAAATACAGAAGCAGCATCTTTTTTATTGCCCGTGTTTTCAAATATTTTTACCGCTTCCAGGTATTGTTGTAACGCTAATGGATAATTAGATTGTCCCTGGTAAATTCCACCCTTAAAAAGCAAGACCCATCCCGTTGAAGTACTGTCGCCAATGCTCGTTGCAGCTTGTTTTTCCTGGTCAAATATTTGCAATGCTTTTGAATAATCTCCGCGTGCCTGATAATAATTTCCCATTCTTTCAAGTGCAAGAATCTTTCCTGGCACATAGTTAATTTTTTCGGAAAGCTCCAACGCAGCGTTGCCTGTTTCAATGGTTTTATCAGAACCCAAATTTAAATACTGGCTGGTTAGCTGGTTTAATAATATTACACGTGTTGAGTCTTGCTGCAGATGTTTATTTATTAAAGTTGCAAGGCTGTCAGCAACTTCGTCCTGCGCAAAAAGAAGAACAGTTTTTAGCAATAGAAAACTTATTAAAAAATATTTTTTCATATACGCATTTATCTTTTCTTGTATCTCAAGTTAATCATAAAGATAGTTCCCTGATTGAACAGCCCGGTATTCTGCGTACTCTTTAATCTGATTAATCCTTGATTCAGAAAAGAGGCAATTGAATTATAAACTTCGTTCCCTCGCCATCTTTTGTTTCCACTTTTATTTCCCCACCATGTGCTTTAATGATATCGTAACTCAAACTCAAACCCAACCCGGTTCCCTGTCCTGTTGGTTTGGTGGTAAAGAATGGCTGAAAGATTTTATCTGCTATATTTTGCGGAATGCCGTTACCGTTATCACTAATTCGTATTTCAACCTTGCCATTTATTTTTTTTGTTTGAACTGTTACGTTTGGTTCATATCCAGTAATGTTTAATTTCCTTTTTTCATTCACTGCATAAAAAG
Organism: Ginsengibacter sp.; assembly: GCA_039933035.1. Taxonomy (GTDB): domain Bacteria; phylum Bacteroidota; class Bacteroidia; order Chitinophagales; family Chitinophagaceae; genus Ginsengibacter. The sequence continues at coordinate 5,883 of JBDTOV010000081.1, forward strand.
CATTGTTATATAAATTCAATAGCACTCTTCCAATATCCTGCGGAACGATATTTATTTTTCCCTCGGCAGAGGAGAGGTCTCTATCAAAATCAGTTTTAAATTCTGAATTGAACTCTTTGTCCTTCGCCCGTATGCCGTGGTAGGATAGATGAAGATATTCGTCTGCCAATGCATTAATATCCGTCAGTTCTTTTTGTCCTGTTGATGTTCTTGAGTGCTGTAGCATACCTTTTACGATTGCATCGGCACGTTTGCCATGGTGGTTTATTTTTTCTTCATTGTCTTTTATATCGTTTGAAATTGCAATGGCATCTTCTGTATTACCGGCCTTCAATTCATTTTGTAATTCATCAATCAATTCAATATTTACTTCAGAAAAATTATTTACAAAGTTTAACGGGTTTTGTATTTCATGTGCAATGCCTGCGGTAAGTTCACCAAGCGAAGCCATTTTTTCTGATTGAATAAGTTGGGATTGTGTAGCTTTTAATTCTGCCAGTGCTTCCTCGGATATTTTTTTCTGTGCCTCAACTTCTTCCTTTTGTTTTCCAATTAAATTATTTAAATCAGCAAGCTCTATATTCCGCACCCGGTAAACCTCTGCTTCTTTTCTTGATTCTTCTGCCCTGTGTGAAATCTCCAGGTTTTGAATCTTTTCGTTGATTGTATCTCTATGAATCTTTTTATACATTGCTATATAATCTTCTATATGGGAAAGAGCTTCTCCGTAAAGATTAAAATGCTTACACACTTCATAAAAGCCCCAATGAATGCTGGCAAGAAGATCCAGGGCTTTAATTTCCCCGGCCACTTGCAAGGCATTGTTTAATAAATCAAATGTTTCTTTCGACGATTGGTCGCCCGGTTTTTCCTCTATATCCAGCCCTGCTAAAAACAACAATGTTTCGGCTTCTCCTTTTTTGTCACCGATTTCTATTCGTATTGCCATGCTATTCCTGCAATAATCTGCGGCCTTCGTAAAATCTAAAAACTGCTTATATATATTACCCAGGTGATACAGGGCATTTCCCTGCCCTTTTTTATCGTCAACCAATTTCGAAATAGATAATGCCTGCGAACAAAATTTTAAAGCATTGTCTAAATTTTTTAATTTAAAATAGCTAAACCCAATAGTGTCCAGGCAGCCGGCTTCGCCCCATTTATCACCGGAGTTTTGCATAAGCTCCAGGCTATGCCGGTTATAATTTATTGAATTCTGATAATCTTCAGTTTCAAAATAGATTTGCCCAATTAATTTTAGTGACACTGATTCCGCAATTCGGGAATGGATGGCTTGCCCGGCAGATAAGCCTTTTAATAAATAATTCAGGGCTCTTTCGTAGTCGCCGAGATACTTGTAAGTTGCGCCGGTATGATAATAGGAAAGCGCCTCTGCTTCTTTGTTCCCCGCTTGTATGGCTAAGTCAGTGAATTTAAAAAGGAAATCCAGGGAACCGGTATAGTTACCAAGGCTTCGTTCAATAATACCTAGGTATCCATTTGCTGACGCCTGGCCGTCCAGGTCATTCAGCGATTCAAATAACGATAATGACTTTTTCGCGTATTCCTTCGCCTCAGCATGCCTCGATAAACGAATAAGGCTAAATGCGTATGTCCGGTATCCCTCTGCCTTCCCCCTGGGATAGTTAATTTGTTCGGCAAGATCAATTGCTTCTTTGCTTAGTACATGGGCCTGGGTAGAATCATTCACTCTTACCTGCCATGCATGGTTATTGAGCCCGTCAATTTTATCTTTTAAAAATTGTATATCATTTTGCTCAACCATATAGTTAGTTGAATTCAAACTCAATTATATGTCAGTTAACATCCATGCATCGCCTGTTGCAAGCGTGGTATCTTGTGAAAGCTTAATGAAAAGAAACAGTTGAAGTTTATAAGCGGCTGCCCACTTAATGCTGGTAGCTATGATGGCTTCGCCTAATGGGGCTTTACCACCCCATGGGTATTCAACCTCTTTGTGTAACAGGTCTTCTTCATTTATTTGATTGAATAAATCTTTTATTCTAGCCATTTGTTGTTCCATTGCATTCAGAAATTCTTCGTGTGGAATTTCTTTTCCGGCATTCATTGTAGAGGTATAAAAAGTGTTGAAATCCATATCGTGCTTTTCAAGCCAGTACTTCGGCATAGCCTCAATTATCACGCTTAAATATTGCAGAAGCTCCAAAGTGCTTCTCACTCCTTCCTTAGGCCGGAAATTTATTTGATCGGGCAGCATCCTGGTATATAGCCTGCGACAAATATTTATTTCTTTTTCGATATTGTTTAACAGATGCTGTTTATACATGCTATTTTTGATTAAGTGTAAATAATTAATTGAAATTATATTTTAATTATTGGGAATACTAATAATGAATGCTGAACTTTCCCTTCCCTTTGTCTCCACTTTTATTTCACCTCCATGCGCTTTAATAATATCATTAATTGTCCGAATCACAGATTTAAAGAGATTTATGGATGTCACAGATTTCATTTATGTTTTAATTGATAAATCATATTCTTATTCCGCATAAACTTTCAATTGTACGAATCCATAATTCAGACAACAGGCAATTGGATAATAAACTTTGTTACTTCGCCCTCTTTCGTTTCCACTTTTTCCGAAGAAATCGATACGGATATTTCACTACTATATGCTTTGATAATATCATAGATCAAACCAGTTCCTTCTCCTGTGGGTTTTGTGCTAAAATCTGAAGTACGTTATATTATCGGCTGAGCTTCCTGTTTTAGCCTTTCCCATATTTCTTTTATCTGTAATGTTTCTGACCATTTTTCCATGTAGGTAAGGTCAAGGTTTACGTACTGGACTTCGTAAACTCTCAAGGCATCTATAAATTGTTTTTCGCTTCCTCCGGATAATTTCGCCCACCGTAATTTCATAAGTATGGTATCCTCAGGAGTTGATATCTTCATTGAAATTCCTAATATTTTTTCCCCGTACTTTCTTTCAAATCTTGATTGGTCAAAAGGTTCATCAGTTAGAATCCAAAAATCAGCTTTATCTCCCTCAGTTGTATCTAAAAGGTTGAACATTGATTTGCGCTGAATAGCTTCTTCAATCGCAAATTCTGATAAATAATAATCGGGAGGTTGAAATGCGGCGATTAATGCAGGTATTGCGTTTTGGGTGATGTTAACGAGAATATCAATATCGTGAGTAGCTCTTGGCTCACCCTGAATGCTGGAAACAAGAGACCCGGTAATCATATAATCTATTTGATTTTCATGTAGCAGATCCAATACTTTTACTAATAGTTTCGGTTGTAACATTTCGCTAATCGTTGTAAATAAATTTCTTTTATTTCTTTACCTGTTTTATCTGGGAATCTTTTATGAAGGCCACTCATAAAAAGCTCTTTTGTAAGAGCTGATAGCTCCAATGCTTTGAGCAATCGCTGTTCGGCGCTCATTTTATTTAGTGTTGCTAAATAGTGTTTATGATTTGGTAATTGTTTAATATTCATTTATTACTTATCATTTGAAGCAAAGTACTGCATATTTACTAACTTAAACTTCATTACTTACTGGTAATTGTATGACAAACTCCGGGCCTTCACCTGCTTTTATTTCCACTTTTATTTCACCACCATGCGCTTTTATAATATTATAGCTCAATCCCAGGCCTGTTCCTTGCGCTGTCGGCTTTGTGGTAAAAAGTGGTTGGAAGAATTTATCAATTATTTTTCGTGGAATACCGTTGCCATTATCTTTCACAACAATTTCAATTTTATCATTCATTTTTTTGTTTGAACTGAAACTGCAGCCTTAAACCCTTCACCATCCGCATCTAGCCTATCATTCACCTCATAAAATGCATTATTGAATAAGTAGAGCCACATTTATTCCGTATCTTGTTGCACAACATTCATTTTCCAACGCTATCATCAAAATCTGTTTTAATCATTGCATCGAAACTTTTATCTTTTGCCCTCATGCCATGATATCTCAACCATAAATATTCGTCACACAATGTATTGGTATTAACATTTTCGACCTATTGAACCGCTTGTTCACTTAATACTAAAGCCCCGCCAAAATCATTTACACATGTCTTCCAGGCCCCGGCATTAAGTTAATCTACTTTAAGCTGAACTGACTACAAAGCAGGTTCTTATTGTAAGAATTTTTAGTTCATTTAAAACTTAAGCCATATAAAATTCCCATTGAATACGGTCAGGGTCCTTAAAAGCCACATACTGTTTTTGTAATGTTTCATCTAACTTAACACCTGTATTTTCCACTCCTGCACCCTGTAAACCTTCCGCGATTCTATTAAGTTCCTCCAGTGATTCACATGTAATAGCCACGTGATCCGTACCAATAGTCATTGGATTAAACCTCATATTGTCATCGGCCTTTTTAAAAACAATGAAGACACTGCCAACCGGAAATGCAAAAAGTTCCGCGTTTTCAAGAGCTATTGGAAAACCAATAACATCCTGGTAAAAAGATTTGGACGCCGCAAGATTTGAACAACGAAGATTGATGTGATGAACGCCCGGAGATTGTGGATTAATTGCCATCGTTTTTAATTTAATATGTGATTAATAAAAATGTTTACTACAATTCTAAATTAACTGAATTAATAAATTTTTTTGTCTCACTTCCTTCACTGCTTTTATTTCATTACCCCCCAAGATAATCCCTGGAAACATCAATAGATACATCGGCATAAAAATTCCAAAGAAGATTTCTTTATTGAATTCCATTTGGCAATTTCATAACAATCACTTTATAACCAGGGCGGTTTTATCTAACGCAGGAGATTATAAAATTAAACGAATCTTTCGGAATTTAATAGCTTTCTGTTAGTGATGTGGCATAAAATATTTTCCTTTGACCCAAAAGGAAGTTTTACGATATAAGTGGTCTCGCATGAGTAAATGAATACTCAATGGAATGAAACAGGGTTATTAAACAAAATAATCAACGTAAATTTATGGTTTCAAATAAAGGTATTTCAAAACAATACCCCACCTTTAAAATTCTTGATTATGCCAGAGTATACTTTAAACATCAACAACAAAGATTACAAAGTAGATGTAGATCAAACAATGCCCCTTCTTTGGGTGATACGTGATTTTGTGGGATTGAAAGGAACCAAGTTTGGTTGCGGCATTGCCCAATGCGGTGCCTGCACCGTGCACCTCAATGGCAGCCCGGTTCGTTCCTGCAGAATGCCGGTGACTGCCGCTACGGGTAAAAAGATAACTACCATTGAAGGCATTTCTGAAAATGTGGACCACGCTGTACAAAAGGCATGGATAGAACTGCAGGTGCCACAGTGCGGCTATTGCCAGTCGGGGCAAATTATGAGTGCAGTGGCCCTGCTTAAAAATAAACCGAGGCCTACCGATGAAGATATTGACGTGGCTTTGCGGGGAAATCTTTGCAGATGCGGTACTTATCAACGAATACGCAGCGCCGTTCACAGGGCAGCAGAATTGATGTCAACGTAAAATGAATAATTTTTTAATAAGAATGAAACGCTGTATCAATGAAGTGCTGTTAATCCAATGGTCTTCAATAATTGTTAAATTTTTAAAAACCCCATAATGGAAAATACATTATCACCTGTAAATCGCCGGAATTTTTTGAAACTAACCGGCATCACTGGTGCAGGTTTAATCATTGGCCTTTCACTAAAAAGCAATAATGGCCTTGCTGAAGTTGCCAAACCTGGTGGCGATGCAACCTTATATGATCTGACCCCATTTATCATCATTGAAAAAAATGGAGCTATTACGCTCTTTAATCCAAGACCTGAAATAGGCCAGGGTACTTTTCAATCAATTCCTTCGCTTATCGCAGAAGAATTGGAAGTGTCATTAGATGGCGTTACTATAAAACAAACCGGCGGTGAAAAATTATTTGGCCGTGGGCAATTTGCAGGCGGCAGCAGTTCCGTACGCTCTGACTATTTTACGTTGAGGAAAGCAGGTGCTTCCGCAAAAGAAATGCTGGTAATGGCTGCCAGCCAGCAATGGAAGGTTCCTGTTGATGAATGTTACGCGGAGAATGCAAAAGTATATCACAAGCCTTCAGGTAAAAGTATTGGCTATGGCGACCTGGCCGAGGCAGCGTCCAAACTGGATGTTCCTAAAGATCCTAAACTAAAAGACCCTAAAGATTTCAAGCTGTTAGGAAAAAAAACGTTGCGCCCCGATATTCCGTTGAAATCCTCTGGCAAAGCCGTATTTGGTATAGATGTGGAAGTGCCGGGAATGGTACATGCCTCTATTGAACATTGCCCGGTATTTGGAGCGAAACTGGTGAGTTTTGACGATACTGCTGCAAAAAAAGTAAAAGGCGTGTTGTCAGTCGAAACCTGTGACCGGGTTTTTGGCAGGTACAAACACGTGGGCATCGCTGTAATAGCAGATAATTATTGGGCGGCTTACCAGGGACGTAAGGCCCTTTCCGTAAAGTGGGACTACCAGGGAAATGAAAACTTTAATTCAAAAGACTACGATCAAGGTCTGCGAGACCTCTCTAAACAGGAAGGAATAGTTGACCATGAGAAAGGAGATTTTGACAAAGCATATAGCGAAGCGACGGTAAAGATCGATGCTTTTTATGAAACACCGATCATTTCGCACTCACCCATTGAGCCGATGAATTGTGTGGCAAGTTGGTATGATGACAATAAACTAGAGATCTGGGCTTCTACCCAGGTGCCGGGCGATCTCACCCATAGTTTGCCCAAAGAATACAACATACCGGAGGAAAATGTAAAAGTAAATGTACTGTTTAGCGGAGGCGGTTTTGGCCGCAGGCTATATAATGATGTTATTAATGAAGCCGTGCAACTGACAAAAAAAATCGGAAAACCGGTTAAGGTGATATGGTCAAGAGAAGATGATACGCAACTCGGCCCGTTTCGCCCGATGACTTATTCTGCCCTGAAAGGGGCTTTATCTGCGGATGGGAAAGTAGTCGCTTTTCAGCATAAAGTAATTTCTCCTTCCATTAATGCATCGGAACATGAAAATTATGATAAAACAAAGCCTGACGGCACCATGACTGAAGGCATCAGCGAACAGAAGTATGACTTCCAGAATATGAAGAACCTGTATGTAAATGCGGAGTCTCATATTCCTTTTGCGGCATGGCGTTCTGTTACCAGTTCTACCCTGGCATTCTCCCATGAATGTTTTGTGGATGAACTGGCCATAAAAGCGGGTAAAGATCCCATGGAGTTTCGTTTGGCCATGATTCCGTCAGATTCAGATACGGCCAATGTTTTGCGAAAGCTGAAAGAGGTTGCCAACTGGGATAAACCCTTACCGGATGGCTGGGGCCGCGGGGTAGCACAGTATGAATTTTTTGCCGGCCTTGCCGGGTATGTGGTAGAAGTGTCAAAAAAAGGGAATGGTATCCATATTGAAAAGGTCTATGCCGTGATTGACCTCGGCACTATGGTTAACCCTGATATGGTAAAAAACCAGGTAGAGGGTGCAGCCACAATGGCTTTAACAGCAGCCATCAAAAACGGGATTACATTCGCCAAAGGGCAGGCAATTCAAGACAATTACAATAACAATCCGCTCGTTCGTATTAGTGAAATGCCCCCGGTTGAGGTGCATATTTTAACTAACGGAGGGCCAAAAATTAAGGGCGTTGGTGAGCCGGGATTGCCTCCTTTTGCACCTGCATTATGCAATGCTATCTTTTCCGCAACGGGTAAACGTATCAGGCGCTTACCGTTTGATATTAATGATATTACCTGATAAAAGCATATTTGATTCGCACCTAAACTTTTTGAAAAAATGAAGAAACTTTCGGTATGTGCCCTTACTACTATAAGTGTATTTCTTGTTTGCACCGCATTTTTACAGGATTATGATTTAGCCAAAAGCATAGAACGCGGTAAGGAGATATATACCGCGAATTGCAATGATTGCCATAAGTCAAACGGCATAGACCCGCAGGACCAATATCCACCTCTTGCCAAATCAGATTATCTCATGAAGCCTGTTGATTCATTAATTATAATTATACTGGAAGGGCAAACGGGCGAAATAATAGTAAACAATAAAAAATACAATGATGAGATGCTTGCCCAGGATTATTTAAATGATGCAGAAATTGCCGATGTATTGAATTATACGCGTAATAGCTGGGGAAATAAAATGCCCGTAATTACGCCTCCACAGGTGAAGGCATTGCGGAAACAATAAGTATCGCTGAAAAAAAACCCAAATAAAGGAATGCACCGGTAGTAATCTATAAATTTTCTATTTGTGTTGTATCATCAACTTCTTCGATATAACGCCATGTATAGACGCAGTAAAAGCAGGGATTTTATCCTGTGCCTTATTCCGCTAACTTTCGAATTTTAGACGATCATTGGAGTTACAACCACACTTAATCATTTGCCTTTTTGCAAACCATGGCTGGATAGTAGCACACTAATATTTTTTGCTCATTCAAAAGGATCAATTAAAAAGATAACAAATCATTCAAAAAATTCCAGGAGATCTCCCGGTTGGCAGTACAAGGCCTTGCAAATAGCTTCGGGCGTATAAAGCGGATTGGTTAATGAATGCATATCAGGAAAGTTAGCATGCCACAATGAACGGGCAGATCTTATATAGTGAATAGCAATACTCTTTTCTGAAAGGTGGTCTTTTCTTTTGACTTATCTGCGGAAGTTTCGTTCCTGGGTGGAACAGAACGGGTCGCCTGGCAGAATCGTATTCCCTTAAATGTGGCACGATATTTATTGCTTGAAAAATATTATTATACATTAAAAAATATTAAAATGCATACTACAACAAAATCGAAAACAGGCAATTCGTCGAAGGGCAAATCTGCTTCAGCAGGTAAAGCCTCTTCAGACAATATGCTTAAAGAATTCTTTACAGATGAATTGAAGGATATTTATTGGGCTGAGAAACACCTTGTAAAAACTTTGCCAAAAATGAAAAAGGCAGCCACCTCCGTTGAATTGCAGGATGCGTTTGCTGAACATCTTGAAGTCACCAAAACGCATGTAAGCCGCCTCGAAGAAGCATTTGAAATGCTTGGTAAAAAAGCGCAGGCTAAGAAATGCGATGCTATGGAAGGCATTACCAAAGAAGGAGAGGGAATAATAGAAGACACAGAAGAAGGCACCAGTACCCGTGATGTGGGATTAATACTTGCCGCCCAAAAGGTAGAGCATTACGAAATATCCACCTATGGCGGCCTTCACCAGTTAGCCGTAACCCTCGGGCTTAATGAAGTTGCCGACATTCTTGCCCAGACACTTGAGGAAGAGAAAGAAACTGATGAAAAGCTTACTCAAATTGCAGAAAATAATATTAACTATGAGGCTGCTGAAGAAACGGCATAGGAAGAGTAATTGTATAAAATTTATAAATGAAGCCGGTACGCCGGCTTTATTTACCTTGTTAACTGCTTCGTGTAACCGTAACTGTAAATTTTACAAAAGATATAAGGACGGATTAAGAATCACTATATCCGCATAAGAGAAACCCTAATTGCTGCTTCAGATTGGATGTAAAGATTTACCTAACATCACCATCCACAATAAATTGTTGCCCGCCTTCGTGAATCGCCTGTCCTAAACCTTTTTATAACATAAAAAAGCGTCATGAAAAAGAAAGTCAATACAGGTAAAGCGGGTTTTTTTGAAAAGCTAGCTTCAAAGGTAGCGCTAGCCACCGGCAGTACTACCGCTATCATCATAGCATTTGCTACCATATTAGTATGGGGAATTTCGGGACCCTTTTTTCACTATTCTGAAAACTGGCAACTGGTTATTAATACCGGTACAACCATTATTACCTTCCTGATGGTTTTTTTAATTCAAAAATCTCAAAATAAAGAGTCACTGGCTGTCCAGTTGAAATTAAATGAACTGGTCGCTGCACATAACTTCGCCAGCAACCGCCTGGTAGATGTGGAAAATATGTCCGAGGAGGAGTTGAAAGTAATTCAGAAATATTACAGCCAACTAAAATTCGACACAAAGAAAGATGAAACGTTACAGCAATCGCACTCTATTGATGAAGCAGATAAAATGCACCAATTAAAAAAAGACCGGGAAAAACTTATTAAGGAAGACCTTAAAGAAAACAGAAAGGCAAAGGCCTGATGCTGGCTTCAATAAGCTACCAAATGGCTACTGCAATATTCCCCTCAGGAATGAATATCCTCATTTGATATAAAAATACTCAAAAAACATTTTATGGTAAACGGAACAATCATGCAATATTTTCATTGGTACTATCCTGAGGACGGAAGTTTATGGAACCTCATAAAGGAAAAAGCAGAAGAGATAGCATCTTTAGGGATTACTGCCCTCTGGCTTCCGCCTGCTTATAAGGGAAAGGAGGGCAGTCATACGAACGGATACGACGTCTATGATATTTATGACCTCGGTGAATTTGATCAAAAAGGTTCTGTCAGAACAAAATACGGAACAAAAGAAGAGTACATAGCCGCTATCAATATGCTGCACGAAAAAAATATAATGGTATATGTTGATGTTGTGCTTAATCATAAAGGCGGAGCTGATGAAAAAGAAAGAATCAAGGTATTTCGTGTTAATCCCGAAAACAGGAATGAGTTTGTCAGCGATGCGTTTGATATTGAAGCCTACACGAAGTTTACGTTTCCGGGGCGTAACAAAAAATATTCTCAATTTGTATGGGATCATAGTTGTTTTACCGGGGTGGATTATGCCGATGATATTAAGGAGACGGGTATTTTTAGCATCGTAAATGAATATGGAGAAGGATGGGAAGATGTGGTAGATGTGGAAAAAGGTAATTATGATTACCTGATGTTTGCTGATATCGAATTCAGAAATCCAGCTGTTATACAGGAACTTAAAGACTGGGGCACCTGGTATCTCAACGAAGTGTCATTTGATGGGGTACGTTTAGATGCTGTAAAGCATATATCTCCAAAATTTTACAGTGAATGGCTGGCGCACATGCGAAGTATACAACCTGATCTGTTTGCAGTAGGTGAATATTGGGCGCCAGGCGAATTGCCCCAGTTACTAAAATACATTGAAGCCACGGATGGTTGTATGTCGCTGTTTGATTCTTCTTTACATCATAATTTACATTACGCTTCCACGAGCGGGCGTAACTACGATCTCACCACCATTTTCAATAATTCACTCGTTGCGATAAAGCCAGAATTGGCGGTAACCGTTGTGGACAACCATGATACGCAGCCTTTACAAGCTTTGGAAGCTCCCGTGGAAGCCTGGTTCAAGCCATTGGCATATGCCCTCATCCTTTTGAGGGAAGGTGGGTATCCTTGTGTGTTTTACCCGGATTTATATGGTGCTCATTATATTGATAAGGGTAAGGACGGAAATGATTATGAAATATTCCTGGAAAAGTGCCCGCATCTTGATAGATTATTAATTGCCAGGAACCGCTTTGCATATGGTATGCAACGAGATTATTTTGACCATGCCAACTGCATAGGTTGGACCAGGGAAGGTATAGAAGAACATGATAATTCAGGTTGTGCAGTATTGCTTTCTAACGGAGAGGAAGGAAACAAAGACATGGAAGTTGGAAAACGACATGCCGGGAAAATATTTACCGACTATTTACAAAACCACCCTTTTGAAGTAACCATCAATGAAGAAGGATGGGGGAAATTTTATGTTCCCCCCGGGTCCGTGTCTGTATGGATACATTCAAATGTTAATCAGTAACCATGAAAACGGAATTGATTATCCTTATCAAACTTGCTATCTGGAAGGTCAGTTAGTGTTCTCTCCGGTTTTATTTATCAACGATAATTGCCGGGGATATTCTGAACTGATTCTCCTTCAGTGTGCCCTACCTTTGATAAAAAAAAATTTTGAATGACTGAAGACCTGTACATTATAGGTGGAAGCAAAGAAGAAGCATACCAATCGCTGGTTCCGCAGGTAAAAGGATTACTTACCGGCGAAATGGATCTTGTCGCAAATATGGCGAATGTGGCGGCCGCGCTTAAAGAACAATTTCAATGGCTTTGGGTGGGCTTTTATGTAGTTAAAGATAATGAGTTGGTGTTAGCTCCGTTCCAGGGACCGGTTGCGTGCACAAGAATAAAAAAGGGCAGGGGAGTTTGCGGAAACTGTTGGCTGGAAGCTATAACGCTAATTGTTCCGGACGTTGAAAAATTTCCCGGGCACATAGCCTGCAGCAGGTTATCAAAGTCCGAAATAGTAGTTCCGGTGATAAGGGGCGGTGAAGTGGTTGCTGTTCTGGATGCAGATAGCGAAAAGTATAATTTTTTTGATGATACTGATAAAAAGTATCTCGAAATGATTGTTGGGCTAATAAATTTTTGAATGTTTGTTACTAGCGGTACGTCTGGATGGAGATCTGCGTTATACCCGGATGTCGTTTTCCGGGAGTGTTTTGTTTGGATATTTGGTTAGAAAAAGTATTCGGTACCTGCAAAATAGAAGTCGATTGATATCGGGTTATTCGGTTTTGATGAATGTGTACGGTTTATAGTTATTGATAGAGACGTGAAGTAAGAAATGATACTATTATTTGTAATCGAATGAGGTTTGAACAAGTCATGATCGAAATAAAGTCGGGTAATATTGCCAGGAAAATTCAGGTACCCTTTTAAATTTTACCTGGCAACAGTATATCATTTATCTTTAAAATAAATTCGTTTATGGCAAGGGGTTTCGCAATGAAATCACTCGCACCACACTCATAAATTGCCGCTTCGGCAAACTTTGGAAAGAATGAAAACATTAAAACAGGAATGTGGCGCGTAAAGGGATTCGCTTTTAATCTTTTGCATACTTCGAAGCCATCGAAGTTTTTGAGAAAAACAGCTAAGATAACCAGTTGAGGCTGGTACACGCGAATGTTTCTGAAAGCCTTAAACCAATCAGTAAAAATTGCTACGCTGAAACCTCTCGTGTGCAAAAATGATTCTACCGTTTTCAACAATTCCTTATCATCATCTATAATGGTTATACTTTGCATAATGACTTATAAGGCAAAAAGTGTGCGGGTATGCAATAAATACCGGCGGCTGCTCACAAGAAATAGCTAAAGTCAGTTAAACACGCAACAGGGTTTCCCTGTTTACATTAATAAGCAGCGACGCTGCCTAAACCGGCGGGTTATATTCTTTTAGTAAGCACAGATTTAAGATTGTTATTTGAAGTTTGTTGCAGCCCTTGCACAGATGGCCCAACGAATCGCTTATGTTGGTTTGCAATGGAAAGCAATATGAGGGTGTACTAAAATTAGTCGGGGCGTGATCTTACACCCTGGTGTAGAAACTCTCCGGACAACTTGCCAAAGTGAAGCACGCACCCAATATAGAGCATTTCCTTCTTACTTTCCCGGGGTTTTCCACTCCGGCGCTTCCGCCAGGTTACAATTCAAAAGGCTGTTCCGGAATCACTAAATAAATTATCTTATTATTATTTTCTTAACAAAATTTGGAATATAAAAATAACGGTGTTAACTTGATTGCCGTCTTTTCAAAGAATATTTTCATTCCCTACGATTGCTGGATCCCTCTGAAATATGGTTGTTGTCCGGGAGACATTATGGTTCATCTGAAACCAAAGATGAAAAGTAAAAATATTAGCCACACTAATAAACTCTAATTATGGTATTAAAAATCAGGCAAAGACTCTTCCTTAACGAACTGGTAATCGAAATCCAGGAACCCCGCGAGTCAAGTTTTAAAGCGACACTAAAAGACGAAAAAGGGATTATATGCCGGGCCCTGGAAGTAGCAACGGACCAAAGCCGGTCGCTTTACAAATGGCATGGCCTGAATGAATTGCCCTATGGAGTGTATACCTGTGAAATCTCAGGAGGAATCGGGGAGATGAAAATGCAGGTTGTTAAGCGGTTATAATTAAGTTCTTTGTTGGTATTGAGCGCAGCTCCGAGTGGCTGCTTCGCCAACAAAATGAAAATCATAAACTATTGTCCTGGGTAAATTTGCCACATGGCAAGTGTATATAGTAAAAATAGGCAGCTACCATAACTTGTCCTGCCTTAGCGGACGAGTTGCATTTAAAGCAAGGGCACTACTGGCCGAATATCAATACGAGATTTTTGTATACCCTATAACTACCGGTACCGGCTACCCGATACAAAGGAACCGCCGGAGCAAAAAAACAACTCCTTTCCATCCAGGGAAGGTGCCCACCAACCCACCAGGAAACTGCAGAATAACCGGCCATAAAAAAGATTAGCCTAATACATACAAGTTCTTAACTTTAAGGGATCGGATTACAATAAGTAATTTGGTAAAAATTAATCTTTTAATAAAAAAAAATTGCTGTAATGAATGACAACAAATCAGGAAATTCTTCGAGGAGAAAATTTATCCGTAACGGCGCTTTAGTTGCCGCCGGTATCACCATTGTACCACGTCATGTTTTGGGCCGGGGGTTTGTTGCCCCCAGTGATAAACTTAATATCGGGTCCATTGGTGCCGGTGGTAAAGGAGAAAGCGACATCGCCAATTTTTTTAAATCGGGCAATGCTAATATAATTGCCCTGTGCGATGTGGATGATCGTTCGTCCGCTAAAACGAGGGCAGCCTTTCCTAAAGCCACTTACTATAAAGACTACAGGGAAATGCTGGATAAGGAAGGAAAAAACATTGATGCGGTATCAGTATCTATTCCGGACCATGGGCACGCAGTTGCTGCATTAATGGCCATGCAAATGGGCAAGCATGTATACGTACAAAAACCCATGACTCATGATATTTACGAAGCCAGGGTATTAACCGAAGCAGCCAGGAAATTTAAGGTTGTCACTCAAATGGGTAACCAGGGTTCATCCGGTGATGGTGTGCGCCTGATGGAGGATTGGTATAATGCCGGGCTAATCGGTGATGCACATACCATTCACTGCTGGACCAACCGGCCCGTTTGGCCACAGGGAAATGGGTATCCTACAACTAAAGATCAAATACCTGCCGAGTTAGATTGGAATCTATGGCTGGGACCTACGCAGTTTCACGAGTATCACAATGGCTTTGTTCCGTTTAGCTGGCGGGGCTATTGGGATTTTGGCACCGGCGCTTTAGGCGATATGGGTTGTCACATTATCGACCCTGCGTTTAAAGTAGTGGGTCTTGGATATCCATCCGAAGTAGAATGCAGCGTCGCCGATGTATATGAAAAAATGTGGACAGCCGCTTATCACCCCGAGAGTTGCCCGGTGGCTTCTTCTATAAAAATGAAATTTCCCGGAAAGAATGGCAAGCCGGATGTGGCCTTAACATGGATGGATGGTAACATCAGGCCGGAGCGCCCCGAAGAATTGGGGGCTAACGAGGAAATGGGTAATTCAGATGGTGGCGCCATCATAGAAGGAACAAAAGGAAAAATGATGTGCGGTTGTTATGGTGATGATCCTACTTTATTACCCACATCAAAAACAAAGGACGTACACGTGCCACAAACGGTAGAAAGAGTACCGGGTGGACAGGATGGGCACTATGCCCAGTGGGTGAATGCTTGTATCGCTGGATATGGCAAAGGCAAAACAAGCGCTAACTTTGATTATGCAGGGCCACTTACTGAAACGGTACTATTTGCTAATCTTGCACTTCGTAGCTGGAATGTAAAAGACGCATCAGGCAATTTCCCGGGAAGAAAGAAATTATTATGGGATGCCGATAATATGAAGATTACCAACTTTGATGAAGCCAATCAATTTGTGAGAAGACAATATAGAGATGGCTATTCGTTTAAAGGTTGAGATAAATAAAAAAGA
>JBDTOV010000082.1:0-21588 GCA_039933035.1 Ginsengibacter sp.
TGAAATGGTAAAATGTTTTATTCTTCATGTTTCCAGTTCTAAACCAAATGATTTAAGGCGAATTTGAAGAAGATAAATAACGATTATAGAAATCAACATCTTTAGTAATGATGATTAAGTTATTAGCAATGGCATATTCCCATATATCACCATCTGAAAATTTATTTGAAATATTTAATACATGAATAAATTTTTCATCGCTCCAAATCGGTACTGTTGACGGCATATTTTCATCAAGAATATAAACATGCATTAAGCTGATGCCTTAAGATTTTTTAAAAGAGTGGGCTTATCAAAAAGCATCATAGTAAATTCCCGGCAGGTTATTATATCTTCTTTTGTAAGATGCGGATACCCTTCTAAAACATCTTCATCTGTATCTCCTGCAAGAACAAAACTCATGATAGTCTGAACTGTAATTCGGGTTCCTTTTATGGTTGGCTTACCATTGCAAATGTCAGGATTGGAAATAATATTTTTATATAGTTCATATTCCATATTTGTAATTTAACGCATTTAAGAGAAGCCCTTTATAAAAAATTTTGGATCAAATTGAACGCTTGCATAGTCTTAATAGTCTTTATGTCTTCGTTACAAAGCCGCGGAAACCCTTTTAAAATGGTTTCCTCACTATCACCTGCCAAAAGATGCCCGATTATTGTTTTAACAGTTATCCTCGTCCCATCAATAGTAGGTCTGCCACCACAAATTTCTTCATCAACGATAATATTTTTATAAATATTTGTTTTCATTAAAGCAATTTACGAAAATAGAATCACTTTATTTAAACGCATTCAATCCTGTAACATCCATACCGGTTATCAACAAATGAACATCGTGAGTTCCTTCATAGGTAATAACACTTTCAATATTCATCATGTGGCGCATAATGGGATATTCTCCCGTGATACCCATACCACCAAGCATTTGCCTTGCCTCACGGGCAATGTTAGACGCAATTTCGCAGGAATTTCTTTTTGCCATGCTGACCTGTTGTGGCGTGGCTTTTCCCTCGTTCATCAGCACACCCAGGCGCCAGTTAAGCAATTGAGCCTTGGTAATCTCTGTGATCATTTCGGCCAGTTTTTTTTGTTGCAACTGGAAACCCCCAATCGGCCGGTCAAATTGGATTCTTTCTTTGGAATAGCGCAAGGCGGTATCGTAACAATCCATTGCCGCGCCAACAGTACCCCAAGCAATGCCGTAACGGGCTTTGGTTAAGCAACTTAAAGGACCTTTCAAGCCTCTAATATTTGGCAAAATATTTTCTTTTGGAACTTTTACATTATCGAATACCAGTTCCCCGGTTGCGCTGGCACGAAGACTCCATTTGCTATGTGTCGTAGGTGTTGTAAACCCTTCCATTCCCCGTTCCACAATTAAACCCCGGATGTCGCCCTCATCATTTTTCGCCCACACAACAGCCACCTGCGAAAATGGCGCGTTGCTGATCCACATTTTACTCCCGTTCAGAATAACATGATCACCGTCATCTTTAAAGTTGCTAAGCATACCACTGGGGTCGCTTCCGTGATCCGGCTCCGTAAGCCCAAAACAACCCAGCCATTCACCACTAGCGAGCTTTGGTAAATATTTTTTCTTCTGTTCCTCGCTTCCGTATGTGTATATCGGGAACATCACTAACGACCCCTGCACACTCGCAGTTGAGCGCACACCACTATCTCCTCTCTCCAGTTCCTGCATCATCAATCCATAAGAGATATAATCAAGGTCGCCGCCCCCATATTCTACCGGGATCGTTGGACCAAAGCAACCGAGATCGCCTAATTGTTTTACTATATGTTGAGGAAATTCTGCCCTTTGTGCAAAATCTTCTATAATAGGCGAGATTTCCTTTTTTACATAACTTCTTACACTTTCTCTCACCAGTTTATGTTCATCACTAAGCAGTTCATCTACATTGAAATAATCCGGGGATTGAAAAAGGTCTTGTGCCATTACAAGTTAATAAGTTAATTGATTAAATTCGGGTAATTAACATCAAAGGTAGCTCTTCATTTCTGTTTGATATTGTAACGCGATAATTCTTGCCTCTGCTGCAAAATTTTCGTCTTTTCCTGCATAGATAATTGCACGGGATGCATTTACCAAAAGTCCCAAATCCTTATTCATCCCATACTTAGTAACTTCTTGAAGACTTCCACCCTGTGTGCCAACTCCGGGGATTAATAAAAAATTGCCAGGGATAATTTTCCGTATTGATTCAAGCGTTGCTGCCTTTGTAGCGCCAACAACAAACATGAGATTCTCTTTTGTGCCCCATGCACTCACTTTTTGTAAAACTGCTTCATATAAATAATTGTCCCCCGTTTTCAGTTGCTGAAAATCTTCGCTCCCTTTATTGCTGGTGAGGCCTAACACAATCGTAAATTTATTTTCGTATTCGAGAAAAGGTTGAACACTATCATAGCCCATGTAAGGCGCTACGGTAATCGCATCGAAATTCAAAACTTCAAAAAAAGCCTTGGCATATTGTGAAGACGTGTTACCAATATCGCCACGTTTTGCGTCTGCTATTGTAAAATGGGTCGAAGGTATGTAGTCAACGGTTTTCTGCATAGTTTCCCATCCCCTCGTTCCAATGGCTTCGTAGAAGGCGGTATTTATTTTATAAGCAACACATACATCTTTCGTGGCATCGATAATTTGTTTATTAAATTCAAACAATGCGTCCGGGTGCGACTGAAGATGTTTGGGTATTTTCTCAATATCCGTATCGAGACCTATACACAGGTAAGATTGTTTTTCCCTCATCTGCTCAACTAAAAACTGTAAGGTCATATAAAAATTTTATCAGTCTATTCTTTTTTTCATTTCTGCCGCAATAGCATGAGAGGCTTCATCAGGTCTCATCACAAGATTTGATATAATGCGCTCTTTTGTTTCCGGTATATGATTTTGACTCAGCTTGAATACGTTTTCAACCCCGGATATTTCTATGGTAAATCCTATGATGGCTTTTACAAGCCTGTCAACATATTCCTCTGGTAATTTATCAAAAGAAGCTTCACTCTGCGCGGGCTCATAAGTATCTGTAATATTTTTGATTATTCTTTTTGTTTGTTCCTCATCTGCAAATTTTATTGTTCCTTTAGCATGAACATCCATGTAATTCCAGGTGGAAGCCACATTTTTGGTTAAGTACCAGCTTGCGCTCACATAACAATGAGGGCCGGTGAAAATAGCCAATACATTTTCATTTTCTGAAAAAGCCCTGTGATGATCTGTATTTTTCATCATATGGCCGGTGCATATTATTTTTTCTCTTTCCCGTTTCACGTCCAAAGGAACATGTGTAGCCACCGGAAAATTTCCATCGTACCCGGTGAGTATGGCGAAAGAATTTTTTCGCATGAAATCAAAAACCACTTCATCATTTTGCTCGGTAAAATAGGGAAGTTTATACATGTATATTAGTAGAATTATTTTTATCGAAAGAGCATTTAATAAGATGACACTTCATTCAAGCATATTTTGTATGATCTCTCCGAACCGGTAAATCTCTTCGAATGTATTATACAACGGAACAGGAGCCAGCCTGATTACGTTAGGCTCGCGCCAGTCTATGATAACTCCATTCTTTTTGAGCGACTCAAAAATTTCTTTTCCTTTTTCAAGCATCAGAACAGAAACCTGGCAACCGTGTTCGTTTTCATTCCGGGGCGTGATTATTTCCATAATTTGTTTTGAAGAAGAAGCATTAATACTATCCAGGACAAACAATAAATACAAACTCATTTTTTTTTGTTTTTCAATAATATTTTTGAATCCTGCTTCTTCAATAATATCCAGGGACGCTTTATGTGCCGCCATATTCAAAATGGGCGAGTTGCTCAGTTGCCAGCCTTCTGCCGTGGGAATGGGATCAAATTTCTTTTCCATTTTGAAACGATTTTCTTTATTTGTACCCCACCATCCTTCCAACCTCAGAAGCGCTGGATTCGCAATATGACGTTGATGAATAAACGCACCTGCTACCGCACCCGGCCCCGAGTTTAAATATTTATAAGAGCACCAGCATGCAAAGTCAACATCCCAATCATGAAGTTGCAATTCAATATTTCCAACACCATGGGCCAAATCAAAGCCACAATATGCACCGGCTTCGTGCGTCGCGGAGGTGATAGCCTTCATGTCAAATACCTGCCCCGTATAATAATTTACGCCTCCCAGCACCACCGCAGCCAGTTCATTACCATGTTCCTTAATAGCAGCAATAATATCTTCATTTCGTATGGTATGTTCTCCACTGCGCGGTATTACTTCAATAATAGTAGTTTCCGGATCAAGTCCGGCTAAAAGCGCCTGAGATTGAAAAGCATACTGATCGGAAGGAAATGCTTTCGCTTCGCAAATAATTTTATACCGTTCTTTTGTTGGCCTGTAAAAAGTTATGAGCAATAAATGCAGGTTGATGGTAAGCTGATTCATCACGACTATTTCATCTTCCATCGCACCTAAAACAGGTGCAAGCTTCTCCGGGAACATCTCATGGTATTTAATCCAGGGATGCCTCGCATGCACATGGCCTTCCACTCCAAAATTGGCCCAGTCTTCAAGGTCATTAAAAATATATTCCTGCGCCGTTTTGGGTTGCAAACCCAAGGAATTGCCCGTGAAGTAAATGCTTTCCTTCCCCTTTAATATTGGGATAAAAAATTGGTTGCGAAATCTTTTTAGCGGATCTTCTTTATCAAGCTGACGTGCGAAATTCTGCGTGTTTTCAAATTTATGCACACCAGAATTTTCCTGGGATTCAACGGTAGCTTTTTCCATTTGTATATAATTATAACGTCTTAATCATCTTCTGATAATGTTGTAGTGCGAAACCTTAAAGATCTATTCACTCCTAATAAAATTGCACACTACAATTAAAGGTAATAAATCAAAAAATGTATCCGGTCTTCTTTTATTAAACAATTTATAGGAAAAAAAGTTAGCTTCCGTTTTTGCTGATTAATATTATTAAATGGATTTTTATCTAACAATCGATTCAGAAGGATTTGCCGAGTATAAAGACAGGGGAAGTAAATTTTTAGCGTATGCTTTTTCATTAAAAAATAAGGAAGCCTTTAAAAAAAATCTCCAGGCGCTTAAAAAAGAACATCCCAAAGCGGTACATCATTGTTTCGCTTACCGCATAGGGTATGATGGCAACGAATTCCGGGCAAGTGATGACGGTGAGCCATCCGGCACAGCAGGCAAACAAATATTGGCACAAATAGATTCAAAAAATCTTTCCGACATCCTGGTTATCGTAGTAAGGTATTTCGGAGGAACACTACTGGGAGTACCGGGGTTGATTCATGCATATAAAACTGCAACAGCGCTGGCTTTGCAGTGTACTCATATAGTTCAGAAGCCTGTTGAAAACAATTACACTTTACAATTTAATTATACTGAAATGAATGATGTAATGCGTGTGCTGAAACAATACAATTGCACCATTTATACCAATGAGGCGCAACTATTTTGCAAAATAATAACCGGCATTCCGGTATACAGGTTGACGGAAGTACTTTATGAACTGGGAAACATACAGCATGTAGACATACAAAAAGAAACCTGAATCAGGAACTAAACCGGTCACTTACAACCAGGTCCTTACTTCCTTTTTTGTATGTATAAAAACCTTCGCCGCTTTTGATACCAAGATGATTGGCATTTACCATATTTGTTAGTAACGGGCATGGAGCATATTTTGAATTTCCGAAACCATTGTAAAGTACTTCCATTATTGAATGACATACATCGAGGCCAATGAAATCGGCAAGTTGAAGGGGCCCCATGGGATGCGCCATTCCCAACTTCATAACCATATCAATTTCTTTCACGCCTGCCACACCTTCGTGCAAACTGTAGATAGCTTCATTGATCATAGGCATCAAAATACGATTGGCGATAAACCCCGGGTAATCATTAACTTCACAAGGAACCTTTCCCAATTTTTTACTCAGTTCAATAATTTCCCTGGTAATCTTTTTATCTGTACGGTACCCATTAATAATTTCCACGAGTTTCATCACGGGGACAGGGTTCATGAAATGCATGCCAATTACCTGCTGCGGTCGTGTGGTAACTGAGGCTATTTTTGTTATAGAAATGGAAGAAGTATTGGTTGCCAATATGCAATTAACAGGAGCTGCCTCATCAACCTGTTTAAAAATTTTTAATTTCAGATCCATATTTTCCGTAGCTGCTTCCACTACCAAATCTGCTTCCTTCACACCGGCTGTAAACGAAGTGAGCATGGTAATATTTCTTATGGTTTCCTGTTTTGATTCTTCCGATATGGCGTTTTTGAAAAGCTGCCTGTCAAGGTTTTGTATGATCAAATCCATCGCTCTTTCCAGTTGCTGCTGAGACACATCAATAAGATGTACCTTATAACCTTTTGAAGCAAATACATACGCAATACCATTACCCATAGCACCTGCCCCGATTACCGATACTGATTGAATCATATTGAAAAATTTATAAACCCTTATTGTAAATGTAATCCAAAATAAATTTGACAATGGTGCTAACAATTTTACCGTGTACTTCGTTTTAAATATAGAACAATATAAAAAGTTAAGGTTTTCATATCATCGTAACCCGTTAAACTTTTTCAACAGAATGTCATCTAATTTTTAAAATCAACTATTTATGAAAAAAATATTTTCCACCGTGGGTCTTCTTTTTATTCTCCTGGTTTTTATAGAAGGATGCGGGCCATCGCATGTAACTGTACGCACGCGTCCACAACCACCTGTGTATATGAGACCTGCGGCACCCCATGGTAATTATGTATGGGTGGAGGGGGAGTGGATAAGAAGCAGGCATGGATATGTTTATCGTAATGGCTATTGGGCGGCACCGCGACAAAGATATCACGAATACATACCTGGTCACTGGCAGAAAAGAAGGCACGGCTGGTTGTGGGTAAGAGGGCATTGGAATTAAAGATGCGATCAAGCGGGGGCAATGGAAACAAAATCCTCGCAAAGGCGGATGGTATTGGGTTCCCGGGCGCCGGAGAAGAAGATAAATTTTATAATTCTTTAAATATTCATTGGCATAAATATTGATTCACTATGAAACACAACCTTACTGGCACTATGCAAAAATTCCTTTTATTTTTTTTAGTCTTTATTTCATTAAACATCTTTGCCCAGGAAAGAAAATTTGATCCCAATGCAGATCATGAAAATTTTTTTAGGATAGGAGCCAAAGCAGGTGTAAATATTAATAAAATAACCGGGCAGGCTTATAAGGACGGTTTTAATTACAATTATTTGCTGGGCGCTTTTATGCAGTTCAATTTTTCAAAAACTTTTGGATTCCAGCCAGAGTTTAATTTAGTACAGTCTTCTTCTGAATTTACCAATACGTCTTCCACTATTTATGATGATTTATTTTTGGATGGAAGCCAGAAGAAAGCTACACTTGATTACCTGAAAGTACCGTTGCTGCTCAATGTAAATATTGGCCCGAGCAAAAGAGTGAAATTACAATTGGGACCTCAATATGGCAATGTATTGAAGCAGACCGTAGACGGCCTGAAAAATAACGGCAATATTTTTAAGACGGCAGACTGGTCAGCCGTCGGGGGATTGTGGATACAAATTCCTTTTATAAACCTGGGAGCACGTTATGAGATCGGGCTTTCCAATTTAAATGATATAGATAACCAGGAAAAATGGAAAAGCCAGGCCTTCACCATATTTGCCGGAATCACATTTTAACTCCACATATATCAGTTCTTATTTTTTAGCCCGTTTAATCAACGGGCTTTTTGTATTGTCAATAAGCCTTACCGAACCCATCTCCGAAGGAAAGGAACTATTTCTATAACATAATAAATGTATTGAAGAAATCGTAGTATTTTAGATAGGAAATAATGTATTATAATTACAGAATAATTTTATGCATCAGATAGCCATCGAAAATTTATTTCTTTTAGATATTGAAACGGTTTCCGGCGTTTCACATTTTCATCTACTCAACGATGAATGGAAAGAACTTTGGACTGAGAAAATTTTAAAAAGCCTGCCGCCCGATACCACCGCCGAAGAGTATTATCCCAAACGGGCAGCCATACTTGCCGAATTCGCCAAAGTAATTTGTATCAGTACAGGATATTTTAAAAAAGAAAACAATGAGTGGCAATTGAGAATAAAATCTTTTTATTCAGATGATGAGAAAGAAGTCCTGGACAGCTTTGTAAAAATGCTTCAGCAGTTGCATTCCAGGAATTCAAGATGGATATTCACCGGGCACAACATTAAAGAATTTGATATTCCTTTTTTAAGCAGGAGGATGCTGGTAAATAATATTTCCATACCGCCTTACATTGATTTTCAGAATACGAAACCCTGGGATACTCCTGTATTAGATACACTTCATTTGTGGCGCTTCGGAGATTATAAACACTATACTTCTTTAAAGTTGCTTGCAGCAACGCTGGGCGTTCCTTCACCAAAAGATGACATCGATGGCAGCAAAGTGGGCGAAGTTTTCTGGAGTGAAAAAGACCTGGAACGCATTGTGGTTTACTGCCAGAAAGATGTGGTAACTGTGGCAAATGTGATCCTCAGATTTAAAAATTTGCCCCTGCTTACGGAAGACCAAATAATCCTGGTTCCGCAATAAATTCTTCATTTTTATCTTTCTTTCAATATCTGCCAGGCAACATCTCTTCCGCTTTGCAATGCAGCATCCACTGTGGAAGAAGAATTCTTTATAAGGTATTCACCGGCAAAATAAAAAGCATTTTCAAATGGCTTGCCCATAAATTGCCTGGCCTTTTCTGTTTCCAAAGTCGAATAGGAATACCCTCCTAAAATGTGAGGTTCTTTAATCCAGTTTATTATGTCAACTTTTTTTAAACGGCCTTTAATATCATCAAAAGACATTGAAAAAATTGACGATAAAGATGCTAATAAAATATTTTTAAATTTTTCTTCAGAATAGTTTTTCATTTCAAGTGAGGCCGGGCCCGCAATCCAGCCGGTAAGCAAAGGCTCCTGGTTCGGATATTGCGTCCACCATGTTGGAATAATAGCATCACTAAAAATGTAAGATGGTGCCGGGATTTTTCTTTCTTGTAGAAAATTTTCATCAAGCCAGAATGCCTCATGAAATTCTAATAAAAATTTAATAACACCGCCATTTCCAATTTGCTTCGCAGCAGTTATATATTTTTTAATCGAAAAAGGAAATTCGATAAAGCTTTCATTATTTTTTCTGCATTGCAATACCCCAACAGGAACTGCAACAATTACTTTATTACCAATATATTTTTCTGAATTGGTATGTATCTCCATATTTTCATTATAAGCTATTTTTTTTACCGGCTCACCGGTTTTAATTACACACCGATGCTTTAAACAGGTTTCCTTCAAAAAATTTATCAATGCTAAATAATCCGGTACCGG
This sequence comes from Ginsengibacter sp., assembly GCA_039933035.1. Classification (GTDB taxonomy): domain Bacteria; phylum Bacteroidota; class Bacteroidia; order Chitinophagales; family Chitinophagaceae; genus Ginsengibacter. Next base: position 9,441 of record JBDTOV010000082.1, read on the forward strand.
CCTGTATTGTCCTTCGTCCGCACCTTCCATTTCATTTCTTACTGCAAAAACATTTGCATAGTCCGGGTCTGCTGCATCATAACCTTCAATATATTTTCTGAATTGCTTTTTAAGCATATCATATCTTTTTGCCTTAAAGGCTTTTTCTAAAAAAATATTAATACTGGTGTCTTCTTCGCATTCATGTAATTTTTTTATTAATAACTCCCAATAAGGAACGGGTCCATCTTCTGTGCTCCATTTGCCATTCGTAACACGACAAAAATTTCCCCTTACCATTTCTTTTTTTAAACCAGCTTCTTTTAAAAGACTGAAAGTTGTCTTTAAATTTCCGTGTATAAATTCTGCACCGCCTTCCACAGGGAAGGAGAAATTTTCGACCCGCTGTATGCGGCCACCCAGCCTGTCTTTCGCTTCGAGTAATAAAATTTTTTTACCTGCTTCCGATAAAAGCTTCGCACCCATTAAACCTGCTGCACCGCCACCAATTATTATCACATCATACATAAAACTGTTTGAAGGTAAAACAAGGAATTAAAAAGAAAGTTTCCTTTTTTAATTTTTTCTTTTGCATGGTCTTTTATATCGCCAGGTAACAATTATATGTCACAATTTGGTTCCCGTATAGTGCCAATCAAATGAAGTAAATTCCTTTTTAATTATAGACTAAAACCTTACGAACACAAATTACTCCTTTTATTAGCCTTCGCATAAAAGCAATATTATTGCAATAAAAATGGTAGCACACATTAACCCAAATTATATCAGATGATATCCAGAAAAGTTATCACCCTATTTTTTATAGTAAGCTGTCAATTTTGTTTTTCACAAAATACAATTGAATATAAAACCTGGAACCCAGCCAACGATACCATGCATGTATTGGAGGGCCAGGCATGGCCGAATGAAGTAAAAGACTTTTACGACCGGTTGCCTGCCAGGGCTGAACACTCCGTTCGGGAAGCAGTATGGAACCTTTCAAAAAACAGCGCCGGTTTGCAAATGCGTTTTCAAACCAATGCCGGTGAAATCGTAGTAAAATACCAGGTAACCGGCGCATTGCAATTGCCTCACATGCCTGCTACGGGAGTAAGCGGTGTTGACTTGTATTCAAAAACAATTGATGGTAGCTGGCTTTGGGCCGCAGGTAAATTTTCTTTCGGAGATACGATTACTTATCATTTCAAAAATCTGCTGCCCAATGACCAGCATGTTAACAACAGGGAATACACTTTATATCTCCCTTTGTATAATTCAATAAAATGGATGGAGATATCGGTTCCAAAAGAGGCCATGTTTAGGCCGTTGCCCGTTCGAACAGATAAGCCCGTTGTTGTATATGGAACTTCAATTGCACAGGGCGCTTGCGCTTCCAGGCCCGGACTTGCATGGACCAATATTTTAGGAAGAAAATTAGACCGGCCTGTTATTAACCTGGCTTTTTCCGGCAACGGCAGATTGGAAAAGGAAATGATTGACCTTTTATCGGAAGTACCTGCAAAATTGTATGTACTGGATTGTTTACCCAATCTTACTTCTCCTGATTATTATGCTACCGGAGAATTAAAAAATAGGATCGTTGCATCGGTTAGTGAATTGCAAAATAAAAAATCTTTCACGCCAATTCTTCTTACAGACCATGATGGATATTCGGATGGAGAAATAAACCCGGTAAGGAAAAATGAATACGTTTCAGCCAATACTGTTTTTCGGCAAACCTTCGATTCGCTGATTATCGCAGGCGCAAAGAATATTTTCCGGTTGTCTAAAGGAGAAATCAACCAGGATATAGAAACCATGGTGGACGGCACCCATCCTAATGATATGGGAATGATGCGTTACGCTAATGCCTATGCAAAAGAAATAAGAACCATCCTGGCAGAGCCGGAGGGAACTATTTCTACTACGATTCCGGTTACCCAACGGCGTGATGCGAATACCTATGACTGGGAAACAAGACACAATGAAGTAATGCAATATGATAAGTTGCATCCGCCAAAACTTGTTTTTATGGGCAATTCCATTACCCATTATTGGGGAGGGCAACCGGCAGAGCCAAGACACAACGGCACTGCTTCGTGGGACAAATATTTTTCTCCCCGGATAACCACCAACATGGGCTTTGGCTGGGATAGAATTGAAAATGTTTTGTGGCGAATCTATCATGGCGAACTGGATAGCATCGCACCGAAACAAATTGTGCTGATGATTGGAACAAACAATCTCCAATTAAATACCAATGACGAAATAGCACAAGGCTTACTATTTTTAATACAAGCGATCCGGGCAAAGCAACCAGCTGCACGCATACTGTTATTAGGAATTTTGCCGCGAAGGGATATGGAGGAAAGGATTGTACAATTGAATAAAATGGTGACTAACGTAGCCGCACAATCGAAAGAAACCTATGCAGATGCCGGAAGCCTCTTTGTACATAAAGATTCAAAAATTGACGAGTCACTTTTTGCTGATGGATTACATCCCAATGCTGTTGGATATGAAAAGCTGGGTGCATTTATAGTTAGCCATTTGGACAAGATGAAATAATATTGACGTCTTTTACTTCCATTCTAAATAATTACCAATAAATAATTAATAATGAAAACAAATGTATTTTTCTGCCTGTTAATACCGACGGTAGCGTTTCTTTCATGCGCTACTTCTAAAGATACTTTGACATATCAGTTGTCAAAAAAGGAAAAGAAGCAAGGGTACACTTTATTATTTGACGGAAAAACTATGGAAGGCTGGACAGGTAATACAGAAAGCTATATTGCCGAAAATGGAACGATTACCATACATCCCGAAAAAGGAAGTGGTGGAAACATCTTTACTAAGGAAGAATATAGCGATTTTGATTTTCGGTTTGAATTTAAGCTCACGCCGGGAGCCAACAATGGCCTCGGCATCAGGGCTCCATTAGAAGGCGATGCAGCCTACGTCGGAATGGAATTGCAGATACTCGACAATGAGGCTGATATGTATAAAGATCTCCATGCCTATCAATATCATGGTTCCGTATATGGTGTTGTACCTGCCAGGCGTGGTTATTTAAAACCAGTGGGTGAGTGGAACTATGAGGAAGTAATTGCCAGGGGGCCGAAAATAAAAGTAATATTAAATGGCACGGTGATTAACGATGCAGATATCACTGAAGCCCGGGCAAATGGAGCAATGGATGGAAAGCCGCATCCTGGTTTGAAACGGGATAAAGGGCACATCGGCTTTTTGGGACATGGATCTGTTGTTGAATTTAGAAACATCCGGGTGAAGGATCTGCCAGGAAAATGATGAATGCAGGTAACAATACCACTGCTTAAAATTTGCGCAATCCTTTGCCATCAAAACCTCGCGCCAACGGCCGTCGAAGTCTTACTGGCTAGCAGTAGTTCTGTTGTTTATCATACATTGCTTTCAAATAAACATGCACGTTTTGCTGCTCCATTTTGTTCATTACAAAGCCAAGTTTTTCAGCAACAAAGTTTGATGATTCTTTAAAAATTTCAGTCATTAAAAACAAGGCCTTCCAATTGGTTGCTGTTTTGCAGTTTGCATAGGTCAGTAAAATTTTTCTATAGAACTCCCCGGGAAGATATCTTTTCAAAAATTTACCCGCTCTTCCCGATGAAACGCTAAAATCATTTTCAATCCCCACTTGCCATTCAATCACTTTCATAAACATAGGTCTTACCACTTTTTCAAGCGTTTCTTTTGCATAAATTATTTCATCTCTTACAAATCCTTTCGCTACATTGGTAGTTGCCCACCAAAATTCATTGCAAGTGTCTAAAAATTCTTTTTCTGCTGGTTTCTGAATGTGATAGTCTTTGTCGCCCGACTGGGGAAGATCGATAAAGAGATGATCTTTGTCTAGCCACAAAAGTGTGAGACTATCCGGGTTAAAGTTTGTTGTGAGTTTCTTCTTAGGAAACAATGTCAGGTCTACACGATTGTTATCTTTAAATAACATCAGGTACGCGAAACTTATTTTTTCCCGGGAAATGTCTTCAATTCCAAAATTAATTTCACCAGGAAGCTGAAAAATTATTTTCTCTCCAAAAATATCTGACCAGGAATGATCCCTGGTAAAACTCTGCAGGTTTTCCACAATAAAAACAATATCAAAATCCCGGAACCTGTCAGGTATAACTTTTGGATTGGCTCTTGAGCCATTTAATAAAACGGCTCTGATCCTGTTATCTTGTTTGGCAAAGTCTAATATGAGATTTTTAATTTCAGTCTCGCTTCTCATTGACAGGGGTCGTTTAAATTACCGATAACTTAGCATGTGTGCTTCCAATCGAAAAGCAACTCATTAACTGGCTTACGGACATATGGCTTTATTTTTTGGATTTATTTATAAGCCAATAGAGGCCGGCCAATAATTAACCAGGTTCTATCTTTTTATTTCGCAAAGGACCGTACATCACCACAAAATTTCGTTTACCCATGCCTGTTACCGGAGTCATTACGGCAGCATGCCACCTGCGGTTATTTGGTTTTTAAAAATCCCATTAAGCCAAGCCAGTCTCCAAATCTTTCTATCCACGTATCGGTAGGAATATTTTGCTTGTGCATTCCAAATCCATGGCCGCCCTTTTCATAGATATGCAATTCAGCCTGTTTTTTTGCAGCAAGCCATTTCGAATACAGGTCAACACTGTGCGATGCAAGACCTAAGTTATCGTCTGTTGCTGCAGCAATAAATAGGGGAGGTGCATCCGCAAGTACCGGCCCCTGTAATGATGGGGGCATGTAAGCATAAACAGGCGCTACAAAATCAGGGCGATTCTCCGGTGTATAGTTAAATGCAGCAGATGCTGCAACGGTGCCCCCGGCTGAGAAACCCATGATACCTATACGCATAGGATCTATGTCGTATTCAGCCGAGTGTGTGCGTATATACTTGATAGCCTCCCTGCCGTCTGCAATACTTAAAGGAATAATGGGATTTATTTTTTCCCCGAAATCACTTTTCTTCATATTATCACTCAGTTCCTTCCCCGGGTTATCCGTTAAGCTTTGACCTAACCTGTATTTGAGCAAAAAAACTGTAACGCCTTTTTCGTTTAACCAATGCGCAACATCTGTACCCTCATGAACTCCCGCTAAAATGTAGAAACCTCCGCCCGGGCAAACGACTACCGCGGCACCATTTGCTGTTAACGGATCGGCGGGATACACTGTCAGCGTCGGATGCGAAACATTATACACGAGGGCATCTTTACTACCTGCGTTATACTCTTTTTCGGCGTACGTCCAGTTTTCAGATCCGGGTGCTGCACCCTGGTACAATTGAATTACTTTTTGCTGGGCGTTTACGCTAAAATTGAAAAACAGCAAACACGCTATCATTATTCTTTTGTTCATATATGGTTTTTTATTAAAAGTAAAGTTTTTCAGCGGTTGTTGGTAAACCCGACATGTAGTAACACAAGGCTTCGGCAAAATTTTAAAAAAAGGTTAAGGTAACGACCAGCAGTTTGGCATTATCTTTTCAAGATAGTCTCTAATAAAAATTACGAATATGAAAAATAAAATTAAGGGCCACGCAGGAATCAGCATTCACGCTTCAATCTCAAACATATGGGCCGCTTTAACCAACCCGGAGATAATCAAACAATATTTTTTTGGCACCAATACTATTACAGATTGGAAAGCAGGAAGTACCATTAAATTTAAAGGGGAATGGGAAGGTAAATCTTATGAGGACAAGGGCACCATCCTTGATATCCAAAAAAATAAATTAATCAAGTATGATTATTGGAGTTCGATGTCTGGCATTGAGGACAAGCCGGAAAATTATATAATTGTTACTTATCAATTATCCGGAGCTGATGGTAATGTGATTCTCACTGTAACACAGGAAAATATTCCCGATGAGAAATCGAAATCCCATTCGGAAGAAAACTGGAATACTGTACTAAAGGGATTAAAGAAAGTGGTAGAAGAAAAATTGGTTAGCGCATGAAGTTGGATTCCAAATTGTCGCATGGTTGCCAACCTTCAATAAGTTATTTTAGGTTAAAAGCACCTATCTCCAAGGTTGGCAACCTTAACCCTTAAGCGACAGTCTGAAATGCTCCCGCGCCCGATGTATTCATTTCGGCTTTTATCAAGTTATTTTGTGCAGGTACCAATTTAAAACTTCGTTTACTGGCGTGTTGTAAACCTGGCTAGTATACGATACATAAAAACAGGTGAGTTCTTTGCCCCATTCATGTTTGGCAACGAATCAAAAAGTGTAGAATTATTTCCACTTGTAAACGACTAATAGAAAAGAGCTAAGCATAATTTTGTTAAGAACAGTACGCATTTCGGACAGGCCACCCGGGATAAGAAATTTATAATAAAAGTTAAGACAGATTTAGTTGTATCTTTCAACGTCCCTGGTTAATCTGATTTTGCAATTGTTTTAGTTCCCAATTCCTTTCTCCTGTCACTTTTCCCGGCCAATAGGTTTGTGTTGTACCATCGTAACAAAGCCAATATAATGCCGGGGGCTATGCGACAAAACGTGTGCTCACAAAATCTTTTATATATTCTTGCAAATATGGCTATTAGCTATTAAACTGGCGAAGGTGGTGATCGGTATGTTTATAAACGAAACGGCCGACTTGCTCTTTTGTCATTTTTCCAAAAAACCAATGTTCAAAATTATCGTTTGAATACTTCGCATATTCCCCGATCAAAGAAATCCATTTCATTTTTTCAGCAGATACATTGCCCGTGGTTTCTGCTATTTTAAAAGCCGGGCTGGTTGGTGCGTTTCGCTGTATTGACTTTTCATCTTTCAGTAAATTTCGCAACCCGATTTTTCCAAACAGGCGCCCAATGAATGCCCTTTTATATTTTGTCTTTCCTAAATACATTTCTTCACACAACGTACAATGTTTCAGCATTTGATAGATATTCATTTTGCCCCATTGTGCCGCGGAATTTTCGTTAAGCAAATTGATTCTTTTGATCAGTTCATCCCTTGTTGTTTTGTCGAATATTGATTTCATGATGCAGGATTTTTATAAGAGCACTGTGGATTGTCTCCAATAACGCCACCGGTTAAAAAATATATTCTAAGATAATATTAATCCAGGAAAGTCTGCAGATTTCGTTACCGGACAAGGAGGAAAAAATTTCCCCCGCAATTCGTTGACTTCTTTTATGGTAAACTACCTGCATTCCGTTGCGGGGTCAAAGTTTATTTTTGAAGGACATATTATTTGAAAGGCTCCCAACCAGCCTCGATCACAGCGAGAACTATATCTACAAATAGTACCCCGGTGTCTTTATAATTTAGTAATGCAAGGGATAGCCCGGTGCTTCTGTTGCAACTTTATTCCAAATTCAATACCTTGGCGAAAATTTTGACGAACACATTTTTATTTATTAATTCAAATTTTATAAACATGAAGATTAATTTTGGTTTCATTGCTGTTGTAACGTCAGTGGTATGTGTTTCAAGTTGCACGAGCACGAAAAAGTTTAATTCGCTGTACGCAAACTATAACAAATTGCAAGACAGGAACAGTGTACTTACCCGGGAAGGCGAAGAATGTAAAAGCAATTTAGACAGGGCTACCGTTCAAATTTCAGGGTTGCGGGATCAACTAAATGCTGAACGTGAGCATGTGAAATCTCTGCAGTCGGCATTGGACAAATGTCTTACCTCCGCCAGCCAGGGTAATGTAAATGTTTCCAAATTGGTGGATGAAATCAATTCATCGAATAAATATATACAGGAACTGATCGCTTCCAAAAACAAAAGTGATTCACTGAATATGGTGCTTACCAACAACCTTACCAGGTCGCTGAGCAAAGAAGAAATGCAGGATGTGGATGTGAAAGTATTGAAAGGTGTCGTATATATTTCCCTTTCAGACAATATGCTCTACAAATCGGGGAGCTATGAAATTTCGGATCAGGCGGGAGCGACGCTATCAAAAATTGCAAAGATTATTACAGATTATAAAGATTACGATGTATTGATAGAAGGCAATACAGATAATGTACCTATCGCGAAGCCTAACATCCGCAATAACTGGGATCTCAGTGGGCTGAGAGCATCCTCGGTGGTACAGGCATTGCAAAATAATTTCGGTGTGGATCCGCAGCGCCTTACGGCAGGCGGCCGTGGCGAATACAATCCCATTGCCAGTAATGATACACCTGATGGCAAGTCAAAGAACAGGCGCACAGAGATCATCATTACGCCCAAACTTAACCAGTTTATGGATTTGATTGGTAAAGGCGCTGCATCCGATTCTACCGGTACCCATTGAGTTAATTTAGGTTTCTTAACCAGGATGTAAGAAGCTGTAAGAATTTGATCTCAGAGATGACACCCTTTAAAAAAGGTGTCATCTCTTTTTTATTTCCCAACCTTTCGAAGTTTGGCAATCCTTACTAAAGAGTCAATCTTCAAAAGCCTTTATTTTTTTTATGGTTATTAAACATGTACATCCTGATACCCGCTTCGGCGAGAACCATGGATGTTCCCGATGATTTCGGTGATAAAATTATTTGTGTACCGGTAATAAAAGGGCGTGCATAATATTTTGCATTGCTTCCATATAGATAAGAAGCTTTAATAACAGCTGATATCTTTTTTTGGCGGGTAAAAGGCACTTCAAGTTCCACTCCTCCTCCTATCCGTAAGTCGAATGACGCGTGATTATCGGTATAATAATATTTTGTTTTCATTATATTGGTGACCGGGTCCCGTCCAATATCTCTTGATATAGAAGCAGTGGTAATAAATATATTGGTGCCGGCACTAATATTCACAAGCACATCAAAAAAAGAATTTTCGGGGAAAAGGCTTACTTCAAAAATAGCGCCAAGGGTAACCATGTGATTCCACGACGCAACAAGAAAAGTATTATACTCATTATTATAAACGCCAGTATAATATTTGTCTGCCCCGCTTACCTGCAAAATACCGGCTTCTCCGCCGAAACAAAAAGGCGGCTGGTTGTTAAGCTGGTGCGTAAAATTGAATAGCAGTCCGGTTGGCGTTACGTTGTAACTATCTTTATAATTAGCAACCGGAAATCCGGCCTGGAAGGTGAGGCTGCCCTTATTGCCCTGCGCATTCGTGGCGTTTACGGTAATAATTATTCCAAAAAAGAAGAGAATCAAACGCATGATATTTTTAAAATTAAATTACACTCCGCTGGCACAGGTTTATCAACCCGGTACCTGATTTTTCAGGGATGAAAATTTTTCATTTTCCCCATTAATTATTACTACAAAGCTATTCGCTACACTTGCAATTTTCTAATCGAAATATGATAACCGGGTGAAAAGGTTTTGCAAATATTGCAATGATTGAAATCAACTATCCAGGTTTTAGTATAATTTAATTCCAAAGGTGATTTTCATGAAGGCATAAAAATGAAAGTAAAAGTTTACGAGCTGATATTACTTTTTTACGGCTGAAATAATAAAATATATATTTGAATGTACCAGCACATGAGTTTTTTCATATAAACCTCACATGCGTTTTGATTGTTATGGATAATAAAAAAACATTTAGAAAAGGTTTTAATAAAAAAAGAATTTGTATTGTGGGAATTGGCAATACTCTTCGTGCGGACGATGGTGTTGGAGGTTACGTTTGCCAGCTAATAGAAGAAAAAAACCTGGATGAGGTTACCATTATGATCACCCAGCAACTCGATATCGGGATGACTGAAGACCTTTCAAAATTTAATACCGTGATATTTGTTGATGCTTCGCTGACTGTCGAAAGAATGTCTTTTGAGCGATTGTCTTTGGAAAATAATCAGCCGCAATCTTTCTCTCATCATGTTAATGCCGCAACGCTCGTGGGCCTGGCCACTATATTGTATGCAACCAATACACAGTTTTATATTTGCGCAATCAGTGGCAACAATTTCGAAATAGGAAATACGCTTTCTGAAAAAACAAGGAACAATGCTTTACAAACCGTTTCGTTCCTTACAGAATGGATACAATTAAATAGCTAGTTTCTTTTAATTGACTGAACTATATCGCCACCTGCATTTAAAACCTCTAACAACAATGGCATAGCGCCTATTGCGTGGGAAGAACAGGATAAACAAGGATCGTAACATCTTATGGTAGATTCCACCCTGTTTAACATTCCCTCTTCCACTTTATCCGCATTCACGTACTGCCTGGCTACTTCTAATATTGAGCGGTTCATCGAAGGATTATTTTGCCCGGTTGCGATCAAAAGATTAACCATTGTCAATTTACCGGTTTCATCTGTTTTATAATGGTGAAATAAAGTCCCCCGCGGAGCTTCTGAGCTTCCAATTCCTTCAGCGTAGTTCCATTTTCCATGGTGTTGAATATGCAGTGAGGTAACTTCAGGGTCATTCAAAATTCTCTCGGCATCTTCTACGTCGCCCAGCGCTTCTATTAAACGGGTATAATGGAAGTAGAAAGCACCATGCACGGGTTTTCCGTCATTCATTGATCTGAAGTTTTCAAATTCTCTTTGCGCCAGCGGTGTTTTCATTTTGTCGGCAACATTTAACCTGGCCAATGGCCCCACCCGATAAAAACCTTTGTCAAAGCCATAAGGTTTATAATAGGGATATTTGAGGAATGACCAATCAACCGAACGCTCGGCTATATAATCCAGGTATTTTTCAGGATCTAACTGATCTTGTAAAATGGTACCATCTGCATCCATAAAACGCAGTTTACCATCATACAGTTCATGCTCGCCACCAGGTCCCACAGTTCCTAAGTACAACGTTGGAGAGGTAGCAAAGGATGTAACCATTGCTTCATTTTCCGCATGAAATTTTTTGATTATCCCGATAGCCAGTTGCACGGTTTCTTTTGCTTCAGGAATCCACTCAAGCAATGCTTTCCTGTTTTCTTCGGTAAGTGGAAAAGCCATACCGCCGGGAACGATTCCCATGATATGAATTTTTTTACCGGTAATCCGTTCACTTAATTCTTGTCCGAATTTCCTTAACCGGATACCACGAACAGCTACATCAGGATATTTTCGTGCAATACCAAAGATGTTTCTTTCTACCGGATCACTGTCATATCCCAATAAAATATCAGGGGAGGATAAATGGAAAAACGAGAGTGCATGAGAAGAAAGATTTTGACCGATATGCATTAATCTCCTCAACAAATCAGCAGTATAAGTTGGCTTAATTCCCTGGATTTTTTCACAGGCCTTCACGCTGGCCAAAGTATGACTGGTAGGGCATATTCCACAGATCCTTGGGGTAATGGTGGGCATTTCGGTGTACATTCTGCCTTCACAAAATTTCTCAAACCCCCTGAATTCATTTACGTGAAAGAAAGCGTCTTCTACTTTACCTTCTTCATTCAACTGAATAGATATTTTTGCATGTCCCTCAATCCTGGTAACCGGAGATATTAAAATGGTTCTTCTAATAGTATTATCCATATTTCAATTTTTTTGCTTCACTTAAATTGGGTACACGGTCATTTAAAAATTCAAACAATACATAGAAGATCGTATCAGCATCAGGAGGGCAGCCTGTTATAAAGAAATCAACGTTAACCACTTCCTGCAACGGAATTACCTTTTGGTTTAGTTTTAATAAGAGCGGGCTATCGGGAGATTTTCCTTCTGCATCGTTGCTAATTGCATATTTATAAGAAGTGTCCATTACCTGCTGTAAAGGAAAGTAGTTACGCAAACCAGTTACATTGGTCATGATAGCACAGTCGCCAAATGCGATCAATATTTTTGAATTTTTCCTGATGTGTTTTATTTCACGCAGGTGCTCGTCGCTGGTTATGGCTCCCTCCACCAATGCGATATCCACCTCAGGAAATTCTTTTTGATCCACAATGGGGCACTTTACGATATCGGCGAGTTTGGCTACATCCAATATTCTTTCATCTATATCGAGCAACGACATGTGGCAGCCTGAGCATCCACCTAACCATACCGTAGCTAATTTTTTTCGGGTATCCATTTTCGTTATTATCTTTAATTTTTATAATCCCATCTTTCTCCTTTCCACTAACTCTGTAATCATTTCCGGGTGCTTATGCAATTGCCCCTGCACAATGTCCTTCGGCCATATTGCGCCCGTCGGGCATGCTTCCATACACTTTCCGCACGAGGTACACGTAGTGGATTCTCCCCAGGGTGTATTAA
>JBDTOV010000083.1:0-21461 GCA_039933035.1 Ginsengibacter sp.
TTGTTTTTTATGCGCCTTTGCAAATGCTTTCTGATAATCCAACCATTTACATGAACAACCAGGAATGCACAGATTTTATTACAAAAGTGCCAACAACGTGGGATGAAACGGTGCCGCTTGATGGAAAGGTTGGCGAATATGTTGCAGTTGCACGTCGCAAAGGCAATGACTGGTTTGTTGCAGCGATGACCAATTGGAATGAAAGAGACTTAATACTTGATTTTTCTTTTTTGTCACCGGGAAAATATACAGCAGCAATTTTTAAAGACGGTGTAAATGCAGATAGAAATGCAACGGACTATAAAAAAGAAATGATTGCCATTTCTCCAGGTGATCAGATCAATATTCATCTTGCGCCGGGCGGGGGTTGGGCCGCGAAAATAAGTACAACTCAATAGTACATCTTCTTAACAATAAATAGAGCAGATATGCAACACCACCTGCAACCAGAACCAAAGATACCTGTTAACAAGGGGATTCATAAAAGAGATGTAATAATTGAAGAAGATGCCATCTACCAGGATTTCGTTTAGTCCTGGCGAACCGTATCTAAATCTTATCGGGGCGAAATATAATACCGGTGACGAAGATGGCGCTAAAGATGCTCTGAATATTATCCGCGACAGGGCAATACCGCCGCATGTTCGTTCTTCAGGAACAGGCATTTGGAATGATATGGTATATGAACGAAGAATAGAACTTTCATTAAAAGCACCGTTATTTTGGAAAATGCAGATCGGGGATAGTTGGTAACGTATTAAATGGATAACGTATTAAATAAAGCAAAAAAACCCTTGGTGTGTATTTTCTTGCCGGTTAAAAAATTTAATATAAGTACCTTATCAAATAAAATAAAGTAATGAAGAAAATAATTTTCAATCTCTTACTAATTATTCCGCTAAATGGGATATGTCAAAAAGAAGTAAAACTCTGGTACCGTGAACCGGCCGAAATATGGACAGAAGCATTGCCTGTGGGCAACGGGCGGCTTGGTGCCATGATTTTCGGAAAAGCAAATGATGAATTGATTCAATTAAATGAGGGCACGCTTTGGTCTGGTGGCCCTGTGAGTGATAATGTAAATCCCGAGGCGCCCAAATATTTACCCTTAATAAGACAAGCAGTGTTTGCCGGTGATTATCAGAAAGCATCTGAATTATGCAAAAATATGCAGGGTGTTTATTCTGAAAGTTATTTACCGTTAGGGGACCTGCTGATTCACCAGGAATTTAAGTCTTCAACTCCCGAAAATTATTATCGTGATCTCGATTTACATAATGCTGTTGCAACAACAAAGTTTGTAATTGAAGGAGTGAAGTATAACCGGGAGGTTTTTTCTTCAGCTCCTGACCAGGTGATTGTAATCCGCCTAACGGCAGATAAGCCTCGTCAACTTAATGTAAAAATTTCGGCCAAAAACCAATTGCATTATATAAATGCTGTTGTTGATAAAAAGGTACTTGCCATAAAGGGAGTTGCGCCAACGCATGTTGATCCTGGTTATACAAATTATAAACATGATCCAATTATGTACAACGATTCTGAAAGTACCTGCAAGGGAATGCGGTTTGAACTGTTGGTGAAAGCCATTAACAAGGGTGGTACTTTACATACCGATACATCAGGAATATCTATTAGCTATGCCAATGAAGTGGTTATTGTTATATCGGCTGCAACCAGTTTTAATGGATTTGATAAATGCCCGGTTTCCGACGGGAAAGATGAAAATAAAATTGCTGAACATTACCTGGAAGCTGCTGCTGCAAAAACCTACGATGAATTATTAGCCAATCATCTTGCAGATTATCATCATTACTTCAACAGGGTTTCGCTCAACTTAAAAAGTGGTAAGAGCAATAATGGCGATACCATGCCGACCAACAAACGGCTCGCGGCTTATACTGCAGGTGCTTCCGATCCGGCACTAGAAGCCTTATATTTTCAATATGGGCGATATCTTCTTATATCCAGTTCAAGGCCGGGAGGCACGCCTGCAAACCTGCAGGGCATCTGGAACAATAGTATTCAGCCGCCGTGGAGTTCCAATTTTACAACTAACATAAACGTGCAAATGAATTATTGGCCTGCTGAAGAAACAAACCTCTCTGAAATGGCGGAACCTCTTTTTGGATTGATAGAAAACCTTGCAGTAACTGGTAAGAGAACCGCGAAAGAATTTTACAATTTAAATGGTTGGGTGGTACATCATAATTCAGATATCTGGGCGCTTTCTAATCCTGTTGGCGACCTGGGCAACGGCGATCCTAAATGGGCCAATTGGGCAATGGGAGCCAATTGGCTTTGCAGGCATTTATGGGAACATTATCTTTTTACAAAAGATGAAGCTTTTTTAAGATATACAGCCTATCCTTTAATGAAAGGTGCCATTGCGTTTACTTTGGATTGGTTAATTCCCGATAAGGATGGCTACCTGGTTACGGCTCCTTCAGGCTCGCCCGAAAATTCTTTCATTGATGAAAATGGCAAGCAAGGTTCCATTGCATTGGCCAGCACGATGGATATGTCAATAATAAGAGATCTGTTTTCGCATTTTATAAAGGCTTCTGAAGTATTACATGCTGATATAGACTTACGGGATACCGTACTCGAAAAAGAAAAAAAATTATATCCTTTTCATATTGGCAAAAGGGGAAACATCGTAGAATGGTATAGAGACTGGGATGATGTAGAAGTCCATCACCGCCATGTTTCCCATCTCTTTGGGCTTTTCCCGGGTGAACAGATTTCGCCGGTAACTTCTCCTGAATTAGCAAACGCAGCAAAGAAAACACTGGAGATAAGAGGCGATGAAGGAACCGGCTGGAGCAAAGCATGGAAGATTAATTTCTGGGCCAGGTTATTGGATGGCAATCATGCATATACATTGCTCAGGGACCTGTTACATTCAACGGGAGAAAAGGGTACAAATTATGCAAGCGGCGGCGGCACTTATCCTAATCTTTTCGATGCGCATCCTCCTTTCCAGATTGATGGCAACTTTGGGGGAACGGCTGGCATCGCGGAAATGCTGTTGCAAAGCCAATCAGGTGATATTTATATGTTGCCCGCATTGCCTGGTGAATGGAAAGACGGCAATGTAAATGGATTGAAAGCAAGAGGTAACTTTGAGATAAGTATGCAGTGGAAAGATCATCACCTGGTAAGTGCATCTGTCACCTCTTTAAGTGGAGGTGAATGTACGCTACGAACCAATGACCCTATAACAATTGATGGTTTAAAAATAGCACCGCAAAAAACAGGCAATGGCTACCTGGTTGCTTTCAATACAGTAAAAGGTAAAGTATATACGATTTCTGCTGTTCAATAGACTGTTTTTAAATTTTTTAAAAGAAATAATATACTATCAAATAACGGGAAGTAATTTATTGTTGGCAGTTGATTCCGGAATAGTTTACAGGCATCGGAGTTCGAAAAAAAGTAACCAGGCATTGCGGCGTCGGCCTGGCGGACCAAACATCGTACCCATTGCCTCATGATCGATAAACCGGACTCGTTACCAGAGACCAAACTCGGAATCTGTCGATTTATTAAATCAAATACATGAAAGAGCCGGGGTTCCTGGCTATAGACTTTCTGATTTTCCATCAAAGAATGCGCTACAGGATTCACTGTTAGAAGTTCGTGGCGGGGAGTTTGTAGCCGGAGGAAAAAGAAGAATGGATTTAATACGCCAGAGAAAACTCATCTCCCAGGCCCAGGTAAGAGGCGCTACAGATGCTAAAGATTATAAAACAAGGTATCCGATTCCATTAAATGAGATTAGCGCCATCCCAAATTTTCAACAGAACACGGGCTATTAAAAGAATAAAATGAATACTTTGTGAAAAAGTACACGCCCAAATTTCTTTGCGTGCCTGGTACTGGTAAGTAAAGAAAATTGAATGCATTTTATTTTTATAAATGTTCCGAGAAAAAATTTTATTGTCATTTGAAATTCAGGCATAAGAAAACCAATTTGAAACTGAAATTATTGATATCATGGCCATCCTAAAAAAAACTTTTTACATCACCATTCTTTTATTGATCGCCTATCGGAGTATTGGTCAGCAAACGGAAACCAAGCATCCCAACATCATTTTTTTCCTCGTAGATGATATGGGTTGGATGGATACTTCCGTACCTTTTTATGACAGCACCATGCCCTTGAACAAACGCTATCATACACCCAATATGGAGAGACTGGCAAGAGAAGGCGTAAAGTTTACTAACGCTTATGCACAACCTGTTTGTACACCCACAAGAGTAAGCTTTGTAACAGGGATGAACTCATCCAGAACGCATGTTACCAATTGGACATCGCCCAATAAAAATGATAATGCGGATGCAAAAGACGACCAGTTTGAACCTCTGAACTGGAATATGAATGGCTTAAGCGATAATACGACTACTGAACGCACGGTAAATGCAACACCGTTTCCGCAATTATTAAAGGAAGCTGGTTATTACACTATTCATGTTGGCAAAGCGCATTGGGCATCTATGGGCACGCCCGATGCCAATCCACATAATGTAGGTTTTATGGTAAACATTGCAGGCCACGCAGGCGGCCATCCGCAAAGCTATCTTTCTGAACAACGCTTTGGCAATATCCACGGCAACACACAGCCACAAGCCGTTCCCGACCTGGAAGAATATTTCAATACCGGCACTTTTTTAACCGAGGCATTAACGCTTGAAGCAATAAAAGCTTTGGAAAGCCCTATTGACAGGAAGGAACCGTTCTATTTAAATATGTGCCACTATGCGCTCCATACCCCTATTATGGCTGATCCGGGATTTGTGCAAAAATATTATGATGCCGGTATCGATAGCACCGAGGCAAAGTATGCCAGCCTTGTTGAAGGTATGGATAAAAGTCTCGGGGACATTATGGATTTTTTAGAAAAGAAAGGAGTAGATAAAAATACCATCATCATTTTTATGAGTGACAACGGCGGTTTGGATCACCACGAGCGTGGAGGACCTGTAAATACGCATAACTATCCTTTAAAATCGGGAAAAGGATCTGTATATGAGGGAGGAATCAGGGAACCGATGATTGTGAAATGGATTGGTGTGGCAAAACCAAATACCGTAAATAATAACCCGGTAATCATTGATGATTTCTTTCCATCGATATTGGAAATGGCGGGAGTTAAGCAAGGTAAAATCATTCAAAAATTAGATGGACAAAGCTTTGTTGCTTATTTAAAAAATACCCAATTGATGGAAAAGGAAAGACCATTGATTTTTCATTATCCCAACAAATGGACAAATCTGCGTGCCAATGAAAATTTAGCTATTAATTATTTTAGTGCTATCCGCCTTGGTAAATGGAAATTATTATACAATATGCGAAACGAAAAGTTTGAATTGTATGATCTTTCAAAAGATATAAGAGAGGGAAATAACCTCGCCAATGAAAATCCGGCCGAGGTAAAAAAACTTGCAACTCTTTTAGGTAAAACCTTAAAGGATCGCGGAGCGCAAATGCCCGTTGATAAGGCAACAGGCAAAGCAGTTCCCTTCCCTGATGAAATGTTGAATCAATAAAAACGAATCGACATTCATCGAAAAAAAGTATTTTTCTTTTTCTTCTGCATTTAAAAAGTGCATTGAGTAGCTGCGGGCTCTGCATACAGAGAGGGTATGTTCACGTTCAAGAACAACAACCAGGCACATTCCATTTTTTGTTGCGAAATATAGTAAAAAGAAAAAAAATACTATTCCTGTGTAAAAAATAAATACCGGTTAAAACATATTCATAAACTGCCAGCAAAGACGGCCCTTTGGACTCCTGCTGTAAATACCTGCCCGCTATGCTTCAGGAAAGAAAATGCTGAAAAGTTAATGGATGAATCAACGACTATTGTAAGACGTAAGCGTCATCCTGAAAAAATAATACAGCGCCAGACCGATGAATTTAATAAAAATAACCTTTTTCAAAACACTGCTGAAAAACATTTGGTATCATAAAATAATCCATCAATTTCTACGCATAGTCCATTCTTATTTTAATGCTCAATTCTAACTTGCATTCGGTCAGAACGATTCAACCTTCCTTTTAATGTAAACAGATTGCTTTATCAAAACGTGTATTATGAAAAATAAAACATCCCAAAAGTGTAAGAGTTTCTTTTACCGGGTGCGCCTGTCACCACATTCTTTTTTTTCAACCGGCATTTTTTCTATTTGTTTTTTTCTTTTGTTATCAGGCCCTGTTGCCTTTTCTCAAAGTAAGCTACATGTATCCGGGGAGGTGCTAGGCGATAAAAACGCTCCCCTGGCCGGTGTGAGTGTTACTATACAGGGAAGCGCAACAGGTGTGACTACTAACCAACAAGGACTATTTTCTATAGATGTGCCAAACCCCCAATCAATTCTCGTTATTTCCTACATTGGATTTAAAACCCAGGAAGTAGCAGTTGGATCAAAAACCTTTTTTCCCATTTCGCTTGTTGCAGCCACTTCAAATTTAGATGAAGTTGTTGTCGTTGGCTATGGCACGCAGAAAAAGACCTCGTTAACCGCTGCCGTATCAAGTATCAAAGGAAATGAGGTGGCGGGCTTGCCCGTTGCCAACATAAGCAATGCGCTCGGAGGCCGTGTATCGGGAGTTATTTTTAAACAAGGCAGCGGTGAACCCGGTTATGATGGCTCCACTATATTAATACGGGGCTTCAGCACTACAGGCAATACGGCACCATTGGTTATTGTGGATGGTGTACCACGTAGCTTTCAGCAATTAGATCCGAATAGCATTGCAAGCTTTACAATATTAAAAGATGCCGCTGCCGTAGCACCATACGGTGTAGCAGGCGCTAACGGCGTTATCCTTGTAACTACAAAACGGGGTACGAGTGGCAAGACCCAGTTAACGTATAGCGGGTATTACGGATGGCAAAACCCTGCACAACTTCCTCGAATGGTAAACTCTTTTGAATATGCTTCTTTGCGCAATGCCGCTAATGCTAATGAGAATAGTGCTCCCGTGTATAACGGCTATGCATTGCAAAAATACAAAGATGGTTCTGAGCCCGATTTGTATCCTGTAAATGATCCTTTGCGGACACTCATTAATAAAAACGCTCCAATGATGTCGCATAATATTTCTATGTCCGGCGGAACAGACAAGATAAAGTTTTTTGGTGCCTTAGGGTTTTTAACGCAGGATGGTATGTGGGGTAGTACAAATTTTAAACGGTACAACCTTACATCAAATGTAGATATACAGGTTACCAATAGTACAAAAGTGAGTATTGGTTTAAACGGAAGAGTGGAAGACAGGCATTTCCCCGGTATTTCTGCAGGTAGTATATTTTACCAGTTATACCGTACCCCGCCTGTTGCCCCGGTATTATTCAGCAATGGTTTGTGGGGTTCATATATTGGCCGTACTGCTTACGGCAACGTGTATAGCAGCGGTTATACAACTGATTTAAGACAAATCATGTTAACACAGGTGAGCATTGAACAGAAATTGCCTATAAAAGGGTTAAGTGCCAAAGCGGTGTTTAGTTATGATTTAAACGATCCGGACGGGCGTACTCAAAAAACATGGTTAACACCAATACCTTATTATGCTGTTACAGATACAACCACTAATCCATATACAATTTCCCAGATAGGATCAGATGGGCCACAGAAGCCTTCTTATGAAGTTTACAACAGCCAGGTACAGGCATTTACTTACCAGGGTTATTTAACCTATAATAATAGTTTTGGCAAAAGCAATATTGGCGCAACCATAGTATTGGAAGCGAGAAATTCCAGTTTCTCAAATTTTGGAGCCAAACGGGTAAACTTTAATGTAAATATTCCAGAACTAAATAATGGCAGCTCTAACGCCAACGACATTTCTAATTATGGTTCATCAGGTGGACTAAAACAAAGGGGTGCAATATTCAGGCTTACTTACGCTTTCGATAACAGGTATTTGTTTGAAGCTTCAGGACGTTATGACGGGCATTTTGTGTTTGCACCAGGACAACGTTACCAGTTGTTCCCGGCATTTTCTGCGGGATGGCGCGTTTCCGAAGAAAAATTTATGCAAAATATTTCCTGGTTGGATAATTTAAAAATACGCGGGTCTTATGGTGAAAGCGGTGCATTGCCTTATGATGCCAGTGGCAATTTGCTGCCATTTCAATATTTAAGCGCTTATTCATTAATCGGGACCAGCGGAGTATTTAATAGCTCAGTTTCGCAGGGAATAAGAGAAGCATCACCTGCTAATCCCAATATAACATGGGAAAAAGCAAAGAAAACAGATGTTGGTTTTGAATTATCAATTTTTAAAGGCTTATTTAGCATTGAAGCAGATTATTTCTTTGAAAAAAGAAATGACATCCTCATCGCAAATCAAAACCAGGTACCTGCGGAATATGGTATCGGGTTACCTCAAACAAATTCTGCTGCCGTTAACAACAGGGGTTTTGATATGACGTTAAGTTCTGTATATAATATTACCCGGGATTTGCGCATCGGTATTACTGCCAACGCTACTTACGCAAAAAATAGGTATGTGCAGATATATGAACTGCCCGCCACTTTCGATAATCCCAACAGGAGGTTAACCGGTCGCTCTATTAATACTTATTACGGTTATCACGCTTTAGGATTGTTCCAGAAAAGTGATGATAAGAACGGGGATGGTGTTATAGATCAAAGTGAATACCCCGTAACACAATTTAGCACATTACGTCCGGGCGAAATTAAATTTGAAGATGTAAACGGGGATAATAAGATTGATGCAAATGATTTGAAAGCAATGGGCAATCCAAGTACTCCGCGATTAATTTATGGTTTCTCACCTTCCATAAGCTATAAAGGAATTGATGTAAATCTATTGTTCCAGGGTGCCGGTTCCGGAAGTTTTTATTTAAGCGGTCAGGCAGCATGGCCGTTTGAAAACGGTGCTTCCGCTCTTGCGGCTAATTTAGATTATTGGACTCCGGAAAATACCAATGCCCGGTATCCAATCATACTTTCTCAGCCAAGTGCCAATACAAGGCAAACATCAGACTGGTGGATTCGTAAAAGCAATTACTTACGCCTGAAGTCTGCTGAAATTGGTTACACGCTTCCGCCACAGGTAATGGCGAAATTGCACCTGCAATCAATAAGAGTATATGGATCCGGCCAAAACTTAATTACCTGGACAAAAGAAATGAAGGATTTTGATCCGGAAGCAAGTAACTCGGGAGGTGAATTTTATCCGCAACAAAAAGTTGTCACTTTTGGCCTTAGCGTAACCTTTTAAAACTTTAAATTATCAAAATCATGGTAAAGAATTTTTATATAACTGCTGTATTTATCTTAATTACTGCAGTTACTATTTTGCAATCATGCAGCGATAAAGTATTGGATGTAGCACCCCGGGACCGCTTAACCAGTTCGAACGTTTGGACAGATGAAGGCACTGCAGATTTGTTTTTAAATGACATTTATACAGGCCTGCCGGATGGAAATAACTGGTACGATCCAATAGAAAATTGGTCTGACAATTCCATATGCGGTTTCCCATGGCCTAATTCAAGACAAAACATCCAGCAAAGCCTTCAATCTCCCGCTAATGCCGGTGTTTCAGGTGATGTAGGTAATCTTTTAGATTGGACTACTCAATATACCAACATCAGGAAATGTAATGTTTTTGTTAAAAATGTTACAGAATCACCGCAGATATCAGATGGATTTAAAAAGGAAAAGATAGCGGAAGCCAGGGTGCTCAGGGCATACTTTTATCATATTCTATGGATGAGTTACGGCGGTGTTCCCATAATTACTGATGTATTGGATGCTGATACGCAAGGCGATTCAATTTTTAGAGCAAGAAGCACATCAGACGAAACCCTCCTATTTATTACTTCAGAACTATCCAGCGCTTATAATGATTTACCTGATATGCCATCACCGGGTAAAGTTGGAAAAGGGGCAGCCCTGGCCATAAAAGGCTGGTGCGAATTATTTGGCGGTAAATATGCCGATGCAGCAGCGAGCAATAAAAAAATAATGGATGAGTTAGGATACTCTTTAGACGCTGATTATGCAGCTTTATTTTTAACCAAAGGCGGAGAAAGCCAGGAAGCTATTATGTACAGGGAATACAGCCCGCCGGGTCAGGGTAAAGGAGCCAACCTGGACGGTACTGTAGGCCCGACGTTTACAAAAGGTGGTGCAGAAACAAGTTGGGGTGGTGTTGATCCAACCCAGGAATTGGTAGATGATTATGCGATGGATAATGGTAAAATAATAACTGATCCTACATCAGGCTACAATCCTCAAAAACCGTATGACCATAGAGAAAAGCGTTTCTATGAAAGTATTGTTCATGATGGTGAGTTTTTTTATAATGATACAATTTTTACAAGAGTTGGTATTGGAAGTAAAAACGAAATTGATGTTACAGACAGAGATGATGCAGGTCAAACCGGCTACTATGTTCATAAGCGACTTGACGATAAAGGCCTGGTGCTCGGTGCCGCTAACTGGAGTGGATATACCAGTTATCAAAACTATATCATCTTCCGGTTTGGCGAAGTATTGCTGAATTATGCAGAAGCACAGAATGAAGTAGCAGGCCCTGACGCTTCAGTATATAGTGCTATAAACAAAATAAGGGAAAGGTCTGCGTTACCAGATTTACCACTTGGCCTGAGCCAAAGCGAAATGCTTAAAGCAATCATGCGCGAAAGACGAGTAGAGCTTGCTTTTGAAGACAAGCGTTTTTGGGATCTGATACGTTGGCGTATTGCAGAAGTAAATCTTAATAAACCGTTACATGGAATTTCTATTACGGTTGGTGCAGGCGGCGTGCTTCAGTATCAATTTATTCCGGCAAGAGGCGGTGACAGGAAATTTTATGCAGGTAAAAATTATCTTTTCCCTATACCACAAAACGTAATGGATAAGAACAGCAAACTTTCTCAAAACCCGGGTTATTAACTCCCAGCTGCTTTTTAATTTTATTCAGTATTTTTAAAGAAGTTCTTTGTTCAAAAAACAAAGAATTTCTTTTTTATTTTGGGGCCTGTTTGATGTAATTAAAGACTTTAAATTATCAAACCGCAGTTGCCAAGAAAATATATTGTACAAGGGAATAACACAGCCGTGACTTAAGCAACTTATAAATGCATGCAATGAACTTTTTTGGGCGCAATTATTTAAGACGTTTTTTTATCCTGTTGCCAATTATTATTTGTCTTGTTACACTTGGTAGTTGTCGTAATAATAATAGCAATATTGCTGATGAAAATAACAAACACCCGCTTTTTTCATCGCTTCCTTCTTCTCAAACGCACGTTGATTTTACAAACCAGCTTACAGAAGGTTTAAACACCAATGTGTTAATGTATGAATATTTCTATAACGGCGGTGGTGTTGCTATCGGGGATATAAATGGGGATGGGTTACAGGATATTTACTTTAGTGGTAACATGGTTGATAATGCGCTTTACCTGAACAAAGGCAACATGCAATTTGAGGACGTCACTGCGCAAACAAATATGCAGGGACGACCCGGTCCATGGAAAACCGGTATAACGATGGCCGATATTAACGGAGACGGGAAAACAGATATTTTTTTGTGTTATTCAGGAAAGATACAAGGATCAAAAAGAATTCCTCAATTATTTATAAACCTCGGAAATGATAAACAAGGCATACCTCAGTTTAAAGATGAGGCCGCTGAATATGGATTGACAGATTCTTCTTATAGCACACAAGCTTATTTTTTTGATTACGATAAAGATGGTGACCTGGACTTGCTTTTATTAAACCACAATCCGAAACGAATCAGTAATCTTAATGAAGCCTCCATTCATTCAATGATTAACCAGGAGGATAAGCAAGCCGGTATAAGGTTATTTAGGAATGACAACAATCATTTTGTAGATGTTACCAAAGAATCAGGCATTCTTAACAGTTCCTTAAATTATAACCTCAGCGCAGGAATAGCGGATATCAATAATGACGGATGGCAGGATATTTATGTATCAAATGACTACTTAGTCCCGGATTATTTATACATCAATAATCATAACGGCACTTTTACCAATAGCCTGCAACAGCAAATAGGCCATACATCCGAGTTTTCAATGGGAAATAATATTTCCGACATCAATAATGACGGGCTGCCGGATATATTTACTTTGGATATGCTGCCAGAAGATAATCACCGCCAGAAAATGCTGGAGGCGCCTGATAATTATGAACTCTTTGATATCAATCTTAATGCAGGATTTTATTACCAGTATATGCGTAACATGCTTCAGTTAAATAATGGCAACGGAACCTTTAGCGAAATCGGCCAACTGTCAGGCATTTCAAATACCGACTGGAGTTGGTCGCCCCTTTTTGCAGATTATAATAATGATGGCTGGAAAGATCTTTTTGTAACAAATGGCTATTTACGTGATTATACTAACATGGACTTTTTAGCTTACATGAGTGACCAATTAAACAAGACAAGCGAAGGTGTTTTCAGGCAACAGTTGTTGGATATTGTAAAGCACATGCCATCTTCAGATATTAAAAATTATTTCTTTCAAAATAATGGAAACTTAACATTCAGCAACGTAAGTACCCAATGGGGCATAGATAGTTTTTCCAATAGCAATGGCGCCGCCTATGCCGATCTTGATAATGATGGCGATCTTGACCTCGTTGTAAATAATATTAATAAGCCGGCTTTCATTTACCGCAATGAATCCAATGATAAAGAGAATCATTATTTAGAAATAAATTTAAAGGGAACCGGGAAAAATACACAAGGCATTGGGGCTAAAATTTATGTTTACGCAAAAGGCAAAGAGCAATATCTTGAACAAATGCCCGCGAGGGGTTACGAGTCTTCTGTATCACCTGTATTACACTTTGGGCTTGGAAAAGATAGTGTGGTAGACTCTTTGAAAATTACCTGGCAAAGCGGCAAAATGCAGCAGCTAAAAAATATAACAGCTAACCGTTTTATTACTTTAGATGAAAGCAATGCAACTGAGATAAATTTCATCGGACCTATCCCGCCTTCTTTATTTCAGGAAATTAAATCACCTGTTAATTATACGAATACCGTAACAAACCGTAACGACTTTAAAAGGCAGGCTCTGATGATAAACCCGCTTTCATTTTCCGGTCCCTGCATGGTAAAAGGAGATGTGAATGGCGATAAATTTGAAGACATTTTTATAGGGGGTGGATATGGCCAGCCGGGTACTCTATATCTTCAGCAAAAGAACGGAACGTTTATCAAAAAAGAAGAACCTGGTTTTGATGAAGATAAAATGAGTGAAGATGTTGACGGACTATTTTTCGATGCCAACGGAGATGGGTTTGAAGACCTTTATGTGGTGAGCGGTGGTTATGCTAATTATGCATCAAACGATTCTTTATTGCAGGACCGGCTGTATTTAAATGATGGGAAAGGTAATTTCAAAAATAGTACCCATTCATTACCTCCAATACACGTTAGTAAAAGTTGTGTGCGTGCTAATGATATCAATGGAGATGGATTCCCCGACCTGTTTATAGGTGGCAGAGTAATACCCGGCAATTATCCTGAATCGCCCGAAAGTTATATCCTCATCAATGACGGGAAAGGCCATTTCACTGACCAGACCACTACCATAGCGCCTGAATTGCAACATGCCGGAATGGTTACAGATGCCGTGTGGACAGACCTCAATGGAGACCACAAAAAGGATCTGATTGTGGTAGGCGAGTGGATGCCGGTAACCGTTTTGATAAACGAAAACGGAAAGCTAACGAAAAAGACCAAAGATTATTTTGATGAAAACTATGCCGGGTGGTGGAATAAAATATTGGCAGAAGATATGAATGCTGACGGAAAAATAGATTTGGTCATCGGAAACCTTGGCGAAAATTCTCAGTGCAGGGCAAGTAATAAAGAGCCGGCAGAAATGTATTATAAAGATTTTGATGGCAATGGCACTATTGATCCCGTGCTGTGCTTTTATATCCAGGGGAAAAGCTATCCTTTTCTTTCAAAAGATGAACTGGTAAGCCAGGTTAACGGAATGGCCCAAAAATTCCATTATTACAAAGACTATGCTGATGCCGGTTTAAAAGACATTTTTACGGAAGACCAATTGAAAGGCGCCAAACATCTTGAGTCAAATGAATTAGCCACTTGTTATTTTGAGAGAGGCAATGACGGCCGGTTTCATAAAAAAGGCCTTCCAATAGAAACCCAGTATTCGCCGGTGTTTACCATCACAGCTTTAGATTATAATAAAGATGGCAACAAAGACCTTTTGCTTTGTGGCAATATTCATCATACCCGTTTGCGTTTCGGTAATTATGATGCTAACTACGGGATATTATTAAAAGGAGATGGCAAAGGCAATTTTAAATATATTAATCAGCAACAATCAGGCTTCAAATTGCGTGGCGATGTAAGAAGCGTGATTAATATCAACAATAAATTATTATTTGGCATCAATGAGCAAGAGCTAAAAGCTTATGAGATGAAATAAAATAATTGAGCAGCGATCATTTAGATAAAAGTGCTTATTGGATTGCAAACTGTAATTCTATTAATAAAATGATAATCTCATTTTTTAGCCCGGTAAAATAATCCATGTGAATGGCTAATAAATCCATGTATTATCGGTTTGTCATGTCTATTATTGCTTTTTACTTTTTATGCAGCTTGATGTATCCTGATTTTTACAACAAAATCTAAAATAATAAAAAATATGACACCTCCCATTCACCAATTCAATGGCCGTTATATCATTGCTGTATCTTTTATATCGGCATTGGGCGGCTATTTATTCGGTTTTGATTTTGCAGTAATATCCGGCGCTTTACCTTTTCTCCAGCAGCAATTCGGACTCGATGCTTACTGGGAAGGTTTTGCAACGGGCAGCCTTGCATTAGGCGCTATAGCGGGTTGTATTATTGCCGGAACGGTAGCCGAAAAATATGGCCGCAAACCTGGATTGATCACCGCAGCAGGTATATTCACCGTTTCATGCCTTGCTATGGCTTTTGCCCCGGGAAGGGATTTTTTTATTGGCGCCAGGTTTTGCGCCGGTATTGGTGTGGGCATGGCGTCGATGCTGTCTCCTATGTACATTGCAGAAATATCACCCGCCCATCTGAGAGGGCGAATGGTAGCTATTAATCAGCTTACGATTGTGCTGGGTATTTTAATTACCAACCTGGTTAATTATACTTTAAGGAATGAAGGGATAGATGCCTGGCGCTGGATGTTTGGTCTCGGCGTCATTCCGTCCGGATTATTTTTGATTGGTGGTGCCATGCTACCCGAAAGCCCCCGCTGGCTAATAAAAGCGGGCCTTTCAGAAAAGGCTTCTAAAGTTCTCCATAAAATTGGTGGCGATAGTTTCGTGACTGAATCATTAGCATCCATAAAAAAATCTTTACAGGGCGGCACAAAAATGAACTATAAAGCTGCCTTTGGTAAGGCCGTTTTGCCTGCGGTAACCGTGGGTATTGTACTCGCTGTTTTTCAGCAACTCTGTGGCATCAATGTGGTCTTCAATTATACACCAAAAATATTTGCAAGCATCGGCGCATCGCAGGATGATCAGTTATTGCAAACCGTTTTTATTGGTATCGTTAACCTGGTGTTTACATTTATTGCCATGGGGCTGGTAGACAGGCTGGGTCGCAAACCTTTAATGCTGATCGGTGCCGGTGGCCTGGCAATCATTTACATTATTGTTGTTCAAATGCTGGGTTCCGGTTCTACGCATGTGTCATGGTTTCTGCTATCAGCCATTGGCGTGTATGCCATGTCGTTAGCTCCTGTTACCTGGGTATTGATTTCAGAAATATTTCCCAATAAAGTTCGTAGTGTTGCCACCACTATTGCGGTAGTAAGTTTATGGGCTGCTTATTTTATTTTGGTTTTTACATTCCCTATTTTATTTGATAAATTAAAAGACAGTACCTTTTATATCTATGCAGGGGTATGTGTGCTGGGTTTTCTTTTTATTCTTTTCAGGGTGAAGGAAACCAAGGGAAAAACGTTGGAAGAACTGGAAGGGTTTTTTGCGGCGCATTAAATTAATGGCTATATGGTTTATAATTAATCATGCTTTATTTGACGCCGGAAATCCTTTTTACATCAATCGTCCCTGGATGCCGGAATGATTAGAATAAAATTTTGATGATGAGAAAATTAACTTTTATTGTTTCTTTCCTGCTGATAATTTTTAATTCTTTTACTTGCGTAAAGACAAAAGCAAAAGGCTCAGGCAGTGAATCTGATTCCTCCCATCCCGATAATCCTTTAATTGTTGTAGATATAAAAAATGAAAAACAAACGATAGAAAATTTTGGTGCCTCCGATTGCTGGACTACCAAGTTTATAGGTAAGTGGACCAATACAGTAAAGAAAAATTTAATCGCTGATTATTTGTTTAGCATGGACACCACTGCCCGGGGAAATCCAAAAGGCATAGGGCTTTCTCTCTGGCGATTTAATATCGGGGCGGGAAGTTTTGAGCAGGGACCAACATGCAAAATCCCCGATGAATTCAGAAGAGAAGAATGTTTTTTAAATCCGAATGGAATGTATGACTGGACAAAGCAAGCCGGGCAGCAATGGTTTTTAAATGGTGCTAAACAGCGTGGAGTAAATAATTTTCTGGCATTTTCTAATTCGCCCCCGGTGCAGTTTACCATTAATGGTGAGGCGTACGGGTCGGGAACATCACAGTTTAATTTAAAACCGGGCTCCGAAAATGATTTTGCTGATTTCCTGGTAAATGTGGTGGAGCATTTTAACCAGGAAGGCTTTAACATGCGCTATGTGAGCCCGGTTAATGAACCCCAATGGAACTGGGGAGACAAAAAAATTTCGCAGGAAGGCAGCGGAGCAACCAATGCAGAAATAGCAAATTTTGTGAAACTATTAGGGCCGAAATTAAAGGCCGCAAACTCAATCACCAGGATTGCTTTAGGCGAAGCTGCACAATGGAATTTTTTGTATGCGGAACATGATAACAGGGGCAAGCAGTTAAATGATTTTTTTAATCCTGTATCTTCCAATTATATCGGCAATGTGCCGAATGTAGATAACATCTTTTCTGCCCATAGTTATTTTACAAGTTGCCCGGATGATTCTTTAATTAAAATCAGGCAGGATGCTTTTAATACAAAAAATCAGGTTTCTCCTTCTTTAAAATTATGGCAAACAGAATTTGGGATCCTGGGAAATATCTGCGGAAAATATAATGGCTATCCCAAAAATACCGGGATTGACTACGGGTTGTATGTAGCAAAAGTTATTTATGATGATTTGGCCATTGCCAATGTATCTGCCTGGCAATGGTGGCTGGCTGTAGATACTTATAATTATAGTGATGGATTAGTTTATATCAATGACCCTGCCGGGGGATATGATTTGAATGCGATGAAGACCGATGGTATCGTATCTGATTCCAAGCAACTCTGGTGCCTCGGAAATTATTCGAGGTTTGTAAGGCCGGGAATGATAAGAGTGGAAGCATCTTTAAACACCATTGCAGATGATACTGCAGCAGCCTCTTCGCAAATGATTACTGCTTATAAAAATCCGGCGAATAATCAATTGGTGATGGTAATAGTGAATATGGAAACAATTGGGAAGGAATTCTCTATAGATCCATCAAAATTAAAATTGACAAATGATCAAATGGCGGTCTACACTACGGATGCAACGCATAACCTGGGTAAATCAATTGTTAATAGTAATTCGGTGATAATCCCGGCAAAATCAGTGGTTACATTGGTAGGGAATTATAAATGATGCCTTGAAAGAAAGAGAGAAGGATTGCTTTGGCATGCTAATACGGCATTTTTTTGGTGAGGAAGCAATTGAGTTTTGCCATAACAAAAAAAATTATAAAAATAAATGCAAGGTGCTTGAGATTCAAAAGTGAATTTTTTCCCGGATTATACAACTATGCTTCAGTTTAAATGATAAACTTTGGAATTGTCCCATCAGCTTATCCCCTTGGCCCTGTATATCCCTGGCGACACACCAATTACTTTTGTAAACATTCTTGAAAAATAATAAGGGTCTTCTATGCCGAGTTTATCGGCAATTTCTTTTATTCTTAAATCTGTAAATAATAAATACTGACAGGCATTTTGCACTTTAAGATGATTGAAATATTCTATGGGGGTGAACCCCGTACTTTTTTTAAAAACAAAAGAAAAATGTGATGCGGATAAATTTACAGATTCCGCCATTTCCTTTAGAGACAGCATCTCATCAATGTGCTGTTTCATGTAGTTAATTGACTGGTTAGTCTGGTTTTTACTTTGCTTCCTGGGCGACAAGTTGTAATTTTCTTTATAAATAAAGGAAGACAAAAAATGCGGCAGGCACATGTTTGAATAACAGAGTTTATCATTGCTGTAACCCATCTCAAGGTTGGAATACATTTCTTCAAAGAGCCTGATCCGGCTTTCAAGGTAATCCACATAGCCGCAATAACTTTCATTCTGTTTCAGAAAATTTTTAATAATTGTATGGGTATTTGTTCCTTTAAAATGGGCCCAGTAAATAGTCCAGGGTGAACGTTCATCTGCAGCATATTTATGCGGTACACCTGTCGGTATTATAAAAAAGTTTCCCGGCTTTATTTTATACTCTTCGCTTTTTATTTTTACTAAGCCCGTCCCTTCCTGGCAGTAAATTAATATATCCTGGTCGCAGCCATGCAGCCTTTCCCGGAAATGATATTTTGCTTTAGGATAGTAACCTATATCGGTAAGGTAGGCTCCTGCAATTAATGGATTGGTACTGCAGTACTTCGCCAGTATTTTTCTCGGCAACACAATAGCACGCTGCCCTTCAAAACCTTCTCTTTTTCTTTGCATATTACAATAATAAGAAAATCCATCATATCCAACAATTATTCCATTAAGCTAAAACCAGTTTAAAGTAACTTACGCTTTTATATGTGGGGGTGCATCCCAAATTGACACCGATTGGCTCCGCCAGCCAGGAAGCGTGCAGTGGCCCTGCGATCAATAAGATTATGCGACAATTTTAATGCGCTAAAAACTAAAGAAACCAAAATCATGAAGGATGTAATTGCCTGGCACGAAAAAATTATTATTCCAACGTATGGAACCGGGAAGCCAGAAAAGAATCCGATTTTTTCAGAGAAAAGAGTGTACCAGGGAAGTAGCGGCGTAGTGTATCCTCACGCTGTAATTGAAAAAATTGAAGACGAAAAAACTGACAAAGAATACAATGCTGTTTTTATAGAAAACGAATACCTAAAAATAATGATTCTTCCTGAATTAGGAGGAAGGGTGCAAAGAGCATTCGATAAAATAAGGAACCGTGATTTTGTGTATTATAACCAGGTGATAAAGCCTGCTCTTGTTGGTCTTACGGGGCCATGGATCAGCGGTGGCATAGAATTTAACTGGCCGCAGCACCACCGGCCATCCACCTTTGACCCTATAGACTTCATGATTGCAGAAAACGAGGATGGCAGTAAAACGGTATGGGTAAATGAAGTGGAAAAAATGTTCCGTACAAAGGGGATGGCAGGATTTACTTTATACCCCGGCAAAGCTTATCTTGAAATTAAAGTCCGTTTTTTTAACAGGACTCCATTTCCGCAAACATTCTTATGGTGGGCCAATCCGGCAGTAAAAGTGAATGACTTTTATCAATCTGTTTTTCCGCCGGATGTGCATGCCGTGTTTGATCATGGCAAAAGGGACGTGAGCGATTTCCCGATTGCAACGGGCACTTATTACAAAGTAAATTATGCACCAGGCACTGATATTAGCTGGTATAAAAATATTCCTGTGCCCACCTCCTACATGGCCGTGCAATCTGGTTATAACTTTATCGGCTGTTACGAGCATGATACCAAAGGAGGCATGTTGCACGTTGCCAACCATCATGTATCTACCGGCAAAAAACAGTGGACCTGGGGCCATGGCGATTTTGGCAAAGCGTGGGACAGGAACCTTACCGATGAAGACGGCCCATACATAGAACTGATGTGTGGCGCATTTACTGATAACCAACCTGATTTCAGTTGGCTGAACCCCAATGAAGAAAAGAGCTTCGAAGAATATTTCATGCCTTATGCTGAAATCGGTGTGGTAAAAAATGCAACCAAAGAAGCGGCATTAAATGTGGAGTTTGACGGAAATGAAATCTTTGTAAAAGTATATGCAACGGCAGTGTATGAAAATGCAATAGTGCAAATTTTTCAACATGATGATGTAATTAAAGAATATAAAACAAGCTTATCACCGGATAAAATTTTTAATGAAATTGTTACTGCGGGTAATGGATTTCAAAAAAATGAAATAAAAGTAATTGTAACACATGATAGCAAAGTCATGGTAAGTTATCAACCCGAAACCGATGTTGAAAGGAAAATTCCGCCACCGGCAAAAGCAGCAAAAAAACCTGCAGAAATTGAAAACAATGAATTGCTTTATTTGAACGGGTTGCACCTGGAACAATACCGCCATGCGACATGCTCTCCCATATCGTATTACCAGGAGGCATTGAAAAGAGATGATGGTGATGTAAGAAATAATTCTGCGATGGGCTTATGGTTTTTACGAAAAGGTAAATTCAATTTAGCCGAACCCTATTTCAAAAAATCAATCAAACGGCTTACAGGGCGCAACCCAAATCCCAATGATGGTGAACCCTTTTACAACCTCGGATTGTGCCAGAAGATGCAGGGAAATTTAGAAGAAGCCTATAACAATCTATACAAGGCTACCTGGAACGATGCATGGCAACATGCTGCTTTTTTTCAACTGGCAAGAATTGCCTGTGTAAAGAATGATTTTTCAGATGCGCTTTATTTAATTGAAAAATCCATCATTAGAAATTATCACAGCCATAGTGCCAGGCATTTGAAAACGGCCATTTTGCGCAGATTGGGAAATGAAGACGAGGCAATGAATTTGATCAACGAATCACTGGCGTTTGACCGTTTCAACTATGGATGTTTGTTTGAGCGATACCTCATTTCGGAAGAAACTAATAAAGGTAAACAAACCTTCCTGCCGGACAGGCAGGCAAATACCCTGTTAAATGAATTTACCAATCTTATCCGCAATTCGTTTAACAATTATCTAGAATACGCCCTTGATTATGCGCAAGCCGGCATGTATGAAGAAGCTATTAATTTATTAAGACTGTATGAAAGTTTGGGGAATGTTGATACGCCGCTTTTGTATTATTACCTGGGTTGGTTTCACTACAGTTTACATAATAAAAATGCGGCTGACAACTATTATAAGAAAGCTGCCTCGTTCTCTCCTGACTATTGTTTTCCTTACAAATTAGAAGATATGATGGCGCTGGAGCAGGCTATCATTATGAATCCTGTGGATTCGAAAGCTTTTTATTATTTGGGAAATTATTGGTACGCTCACCGGCAATATGAAGATGCTATTAACTGCTGGGAAAAATCTATTTCACTTGATAA